>DOIX01000408.1:3449-3595 GCA_003511885.1 Cyanobacteria bacterium UBA11153 | reverse complement strand
GAAGGTTTGATGACTTTTTCCCTAACTTGAAGATATACAGTTTAAATGCGTAGCAGTTTATCGCTCCTCCCTTGCTCATCGCTCTACGAATCAGCAACTTAAGAAATATCTGAAATGGAAGTATTATAAGCTGCGGCGCATCTAAA
>DOIX01000408.1:0-3177 GCA_003511885.1 Cyanobacteria bacterium UBA11153 | reverse complement strand
TTTGGTGTGGGGATATACAAATTAAATGGATAGCGGCTTACCAATACGCTGAGAGAGCCATAGCTAACGCCCACCGACTGCATTGCTTTAACTGTGCAGTAGCACTAGCAAAGTTGTTTATTCGTCTTTTCCCTCAGCTATTTAGCTAAAATTTACCTAGTGTTATTCTCAATCTTATCATTCCTTGGCAATCTTAGAAAAAATGGCAAAGATCCTGGATTTCTTATAAAAGTCAGAAATCCGATCAATGGGATCTAAATATTGAAATCATTACACCATCTAAAACTGCAGTGCAGGATAATCAGTGTATCCAATTTCTGCCCCTTCAGCACCTTGACCATAAAATGTTTTAGGATTCGGTTCATTTAAAGGTGCATCTAGTGCAAATCGTTTCGGTAAATCTGGATTGGCAATAAAAGGTTTACCAAAAGATACTAACTCAGCTTTACCAGAACTGATCGCATCATTTCCAGTTCCCTTATTATAGCCACCATTTGTCATCATTATCCCTTGATAAATTGAGCGAAAAACAGGTAATACTGGGTGCAAAACTTCTCGACTAGCTAGATCAATATCATTGGGTTCCATTAAATGAACATAAGCCAAATTATAAGGATTAAGCGCTGCTAATACATATCCGAATGTTCCTTGAGGGTTAGAGTCAAACATACCATAGAATGTATTACTGGGGGAAAGCTTAATTCCCACTCTATTTCCACCCCAAACCTCAGTCACGCCTGTCACAACCTCTAAGAGAAATCGCGCTCGATTTTCAATCGAACCTCCATATTTATCTGTCCGCTGATTAGCACCATCTTGCAGAAATTGATCGATCAAATAGCCAAAAGCACCATGTAACTCCACACCATCAAACCCCGCTTCCTTGGCATTTTCTGCGCCTTGACAAAATTGCTGGACAATTTCCGGAATTTCCTCAGTTGCCAAAGGACGAGGCACTTCTAAATTGACTTTACCAATCGGTGTATGTAGACTACCAATAGCTGCGATCGCACTAGGTGCAACTGGCATTTGTCCATCCAATAATGATGAATGGCTTACTCGTCCACTATGCCACAATTGCAGAAAAATTTTACCACCTTCTCTATGAACAGCTTCAGTAACTTTTTGCCAACCTGCTATCTGCCGATCGTTATAAATACCCGGACAATTCATATACCCATTACTTAAAGGAGAAACCATCGTACATTCAGTAATAATCAACCCGGCTGTTGCTCTTTGGGCATAATATTGGGCCATTAATGGAGTTGGGATAGAATCTATAGCACGAAGCCGTGTCATCGGTGCCATAATAATTCGATTTTGTAGTAAATTTTCGCCTAACTCAATGGAAGAAAATAGATCAATACTAGAACTCATGCTTTTACTTTTGTAGATTACAAGCCTCTATCAAAATTAGTAAATATTAATCGTAATTTCCCCCTTTTTTAAGGGCTTAGGGGGATCGTATTCTCTCGATCAATAAACTCTTAAGCAGCCATAACTTCCGCGTAAGGAATAAAGGTTTTCTTCTGCGCCCCACAAATGGGGCATTGCCAATCTTCAGGAATTGCCTCAAAAGGTGTACCCGGAGAAATACCAGAATCAATATCCCCCATTACTGGATCGTAAATCACAGAACATTTTTGACAAATCCACTTCTGTGTAGCCGGATCTCCAGCAGCTTGGCGAGTGGGAATTGTTTCACCTTGAATTGATTGTAAAGCTTCAGTATAGCGATCGGCGTGATAGTGTTCAATTGGTACTAAAAGTCCAAAATTATGCGCCGCTTTGCGAAATTGGGCAGCGTGTTGTCGGGATTCGGCTTCCTGTGCCTCAAATTCAGCAGTAGCAGGATCGTCGCGATCTTGCCTTGCTTGGGCAGCAAATTCCGGATACATTGTAGTGTATTCGTAGGTTTCCCCTGCAATAGCTAATTCTAAGCAACGAGATGCGATCGCATTTTTCTCTGTCTCGCTGAGGGAATCTACATCATTGATCGCCAATTCCGGGTGCAAGACGCGAAAATGAGCAAAAGCATGTTCAGTTTCCTGATTAGCTGTTTCTCTGAACAGTTTTGCCAAGTCTTTCATCCCTAATCGATTTACCACCTCGGCAAAAAAGAGATATTTACGATTCGCCATGGATTCACCAGCAAAGGCGGCATCTACGTTTTGGATCGTTTTGGAATTAGGATTGTTCATCTTTCTTCCTCCCTGGAGACTCCCGCCATAGCTGTACTCAGCTTGGCGGTGAGAGGAAAGGGAGGGCGGGATTTAGGCAACATAAAATTAATTCCCAATTGAAACAAAAATGTAGGTTTTTTGATTGGAAACCCACAAAACCTCGGATTTCTCCGATAAAGTTAGCTTTGACAATGTTAGAAGTCGGTACTATCCCAAAAGCACTGGCTTAACCCTTTTAAACCTGTTTAACTCAAGGGTTTTAGAGCGAAAGACTAGCTACGCATCCTTCGGTAAGAACTTAAACGCTTGCTTCTAACGTAGGCATTTCTGCCTGAGTCTGGTCAACTAGGGCTGTATTGCAAGCCCCCGTTATAGTCGGTACTCCGATTTAACGGCGGGTTGTTGACTACTTATACCAAGGATAGTTGATGCTCCGATTTGGTCACTCGAACGATTGTACTGCCACACTCGCTCAACTTAATGAGACAAATACTCTGTCAGGATAGGATATTTAGCGTAATTAAACAAGAAGGCACCAAAAGGTGCGTGGTAAATTGGTATGGTACGCGACTTTCCGGAACCAGAATTATTTACGCTAAATTGTCCCACCCAACAAATTTTGGATGTTATTGCCGATAAATGGACTGTCATTATCTTGTACTGTTTAGCCTACAAGCCGCGACGATATAGCGAAATTCAGCGGCGCATTGAAGGAATTTCCCAAAAAGTCCTCACCCAAAACCTCCGCAAATTAGAACGAAATGGGCTAGTAGAACGTAGAGTATTATCCGCCACTGTGCCAGCAAATGTTGAGTATAGGTTAACCAGCTTAGGGGAGACGTTAATACAACCGTTGCAGGGAATCGCTGATTGGTCAAGAAAATATTTTGCCGAAGTTGTTGCTTCGCGCGATGGCTTTGGGCAGTAATATCGCGTTCAATAGCATCGGTGAGAGGGAATTCCCTACTGTAACCGAAAAACGAGCCGCAAGCCC
>DOIX01000414.1 GCA_003511885.1 Cyanobacteria bacterium UBA11153 | reverse complement strand
GAAGGGGGAGAGAAGCGTTTTTAGTAATAATTAATCCCTAATTTTCTTTGAGTAGGATTTATCACCTGAAAATCTCGCCCAGTCTGCTTTCTAGCTCTATCAAATTTCATTCTTGAAACAGCCCTGCCTTATTAAGGGGGGAGCGAAAACAATATCTATAGCAAGCATTTAGGAAAGGGGAGCGAAAACAGTATCCATAGCAAGCATTTAGGAAAGGGGAGCGAAAACAGTATCTATAGCAAGCATTTAGGAAATTGGTATAACAATTATAGCAAGCCTAGGGGCGGTTAAGACATTCTCAATTTCTCAAACCCTTGATTAGACAGCTTTCTACTCTATCCCCTAGCCCCTAGCCCTTGCTATACTACCGCGTTGTGGTTATTGGCAGAAAATCAGCCGAAAAATTAGCAGTTTTGAGAGCATAAACTGCTGTGTTACTATCTCGCACCCAGAATTTGCGATTTAATCGCACAAGTTTACCAGTTTCCCCACCAGTAATCATGGCTACTACAGGTACTTTAGACTTTTTCGTATCGCCAGATTGTTGTTGTAAAACTGTCTTCAATCGATGCTGTTGTGAGGCATCGCAAGCTTGCTGAGGTGTTAAATTTATCATCACTATTTTCACTTCTTCAATCGCCTCAGCATCGTCTACAAGCAACTGTACTTTCTCATCCTTGCACTCTACTTTTCCCCAAATAATTAGGCGGGCTTCCTCTACTAAATGGGAACTAATTCGTTTATAGGTTTCTGGGAAGACAATTGCTTCGGCGTTACCACTCATATCTTCTAATTGGAGAATAGCCATTTGATCTCCCTTTTTGGTGATTGCTACTTTGATTGAGGTTAACATGACAATTATACTTACATATCCTTTGGCTGATTGAGATTCCAAATCAGCCAGAGTAATTGGCTCGAAAATCTGAGATGCTTGTTGCAGAGACTTGAGAGGATGATCCGAAATATAAAACCCTAACAAGTCTTTCTCTAATTTCAATTTTTCCGAATGAGAAAAATCAGAGATATCGGGTGCTTTAGGAGCAGATTCTAAACCAAAACTAGCATTTTCCACACCATCATAGAAATTGAATAAATTCCCTTGCCCGCTCTGTCTATCTTGAGCGCGTTTGCTTGCCCAACTCATAACTAAATCTAGATGATGGATTAATTTATTACGGTTTTTTTCCAGCGTATCAAATGCACCAGAGTGGATGAGGGCTTCCAGGGCACGGCGGTTAACAGTGCGCAAATCCACGCGATCGCAAAAATCCGCTAATGATTTAAAATCTCCATCTTTTTCCCTGGCTGCCAAAATACATTGAATCGCCCCTTCTCCCAGATTTTTAATAGCTGAAAGTCCAAATAAAATTGTGTTATTTTCTGGAGTAAAATCAATCCCAGATCTATTAATATTAGGCGGTTCCACCTCAATTTTCATACTGTTACAGGTGGCAATATATTTCTGAATTTTGTCCTGAATTCCGCTGTTAGCAGTCAGGAGTGCTGCCATATATTCAACTTGATAGTTAGCTTTTAAATAAGCGGTTTGATATGTAACGTAAGCATAAGCTGTGGAATGGGATTTATTGAAGCAATATTCCGCGAACTTTACCATCTGCGCGAATAATTCTTCAGCAATTTTTGTTGGGATCCCATTTTGCGTCGCCCCCTCAATAAAACTTTCTTTTTGTTTCTGCATTTCTGAGGACTTTTTCTTCCCCATCGCCCGCCTCAATAAATCAGCTTGACCTAGAGTATATCCAGCTAAATCTTGAGCCATTTTCATGATAGATTCTTGATAAACTAGAATCCCGTAAGTCTCTTTAAGAATTGGCTCTAAAAGGTGATGTTCGTATTTAATCGGTTCGCGTCCATGTTTGCGATCGATAAATTTGGGAATTAGATTTGCATCTAATGGTCCTGGTCTATATAGGGCTAAAATAGAAGAAATATCTTCAATACTAGAAGGTTTTAGCTCTCTTACTACCTGACGCATTCCCGAAGATTCTAATTGAAAAATGCCTTCTAAATCTCCTTTTTCTAAAATTTTATAAGTCTTTTCCACATCTTCAGGTAGTTTTTTAATTCTCGCAAATCTTTCCTGGGATCTTCTTTCCTCTGATGTAAAACTATCTGGATCGACAACTTGACCTGTTTTCTGATAAATTAAATCCAGGGTTTTCTGAATCATGGTCAGATTTTTCAAACCCAGAAAATCCATCTTTAGCAGCCCCATTGAGTCCAAATCTTCCATGAAATACTGGGTAATGACAGCCCCATCATTATTCATTTGTAAAGGCACAATTCGATCCAGAGGTTCCGCAGAAATTACCACGCCAGCCGCATGAACTCCATAAGTCTTATTTGTCCCCTCAATTCTAATCGCCATATCTACCCAACGGCGCACTCTTTCATCATTTTGATAGGCTTGTTTAAACTCTGGGGCTGGTGTTTCATCAGAAATCATCTCCTTTAGTTTGGCAGGTTTACCTCGCGAAACGGGAATCATTTTTGCCATTTTATCGGCTTCTGGTAGAGGTATTTCTAATACTCTCGCCACATCTCTTAATACAGCTTTCGATGTCATCCGGTTAAATGTAATAATCTGCGCCACTCTTTCTTTGCCATATTTCTCCGTGACATAATCAATTACCTCATCCCGTCTTTCAATACAGAAATCAGTATCGATATCTGGCATAGATTTCCGTTCCGGATTAAGAAAACGCTCAAATAAAAGTCCGTGATGAACGGGATCGATATTAGTAATTCTGAGAGCATAAGCAACCAGAGAACCCGCTGCACTACCTCTTCCCGGGCCAACAGGAATTCCTTTATCTCTAGCAAACTTAATATAATCCCAAACTACTAAAAAATAGGTAGAAAACCCCATCTGTTCGATCATTTTTAGCTCGTATTCTAGCCTTTGTTTATAGACAGGAGTAACTTCACTGCGAGAACGATATCCGAAGCGATTTAGAAGTCCCTCCCAAGCTATATGTTCGACAAAAGTATCGGCTGTATGTCCGCTAGGTACTGGATAATCAGGGATGCGAGGTTCCCCCATAATATTATAGGGCTTAACTTTATCTGCCACTTCCACAGTAGTTGCGATCGCCTCTGCAATGACATCATCCGGCAAATGATCTCGAAATAGCCTTGCCATCTCTTGGGCAGACTTGAGATATTCCGTCCCGCTATAACGCAGTCGCTTATCTTCAGTTAATAGCTTATTCGTCTGAATACACAGCAAAGCATCATGGGCTTCGACATCATAACAAGAGATAAAATGAGAATCATTAGTAGCAATAAATTTAATCCCTAATTCCTTGGCAATTTTAATAATTTCAACATTAACAATCCTGTCTTCTACCGAACCATGATCCTGAATTTCTAGATAATAATCATCCCCAAATACCTCCTGATACCACTTAGCCACTTCCCTAGCTTGTTTCAAGTCACCTTTGAGAATCTCTTGAGGCACTTCACCACCCAAACAAGCACTCGTGACAATTAAACCTTCCCTATACTCTTTTAGTAATTCTTTATTAACACAAGGGCGCTGCATAATCCCTTTCCCTTGCAATCCTTCAAGGTGAGAAATAGTTGTCAGCTTGACTAAATTTCTGTACCCTTGATTATTTTTAGCTAAGACAACTTGATGATATTTCTGCTTCCGCTTACTTTTTTCGTAAATATCACCATTAATTACATACATCTCATTCCCGATAATCGGCTTAATATTTTTCGTGCGGCACACCTTAATCAACTCCACCGCACCATACATGACACCATGATCCGTAATTGCGATCGCAGGCATTCCTAATTCTATCGCGCGATCGATTAATTGGGGTAGCTGAGATGCGCCGTCTAGGAGGCTGTAATCGCTGTGAATGTGGAGTCCGACGAATGACATGGGGTTTGGTTTGGGATAGTATTTTCTGATTTTAGCTTAAGATCGTTTTTTTAACGCAAAGAGCGCAAAGGAAGGCGCAAAGGGATGGATGGGTGTTTATTTTATGGTTTGTGTATGGTTAATTAGTTGATAGTTGATAGTTGATATTGTATTCTAGCTCCCCTCTTTTACAAGGGGGCTGGGGGGGTAAAAACTTTGGCAAAAACAAGTATCTTTGCCAAAGTGGGATGATCCAGATTAGGATCTGACATCATGTTTTATTTGATATAAAAGTATTAATGTAATTCATCAACTATAATACCAATTTTCTAAAATAGCATTATACATCTACCCCCCCAACCCCCCTTAGTAAGGGGGGAGCTAGAAGAGTATCTTACGCAGTGAGTCTACTAATAGGGATGATGGTGCGTTGGCTTTCGCATAACGCACCCTATGAAGATTTTGCTCATCTAATTCATCTAAACAGATGAGCGCCACATTTACAGGAGATTCCATCTAGTTTATTCTCCTCTAACCCGTGCTAAAAATTCTTTAATTTTATCCTGATATTGCCAACCAGAAACACTCGCTACATTATTATGTGCGGCATCGGGAACTAACCATAACTCTTTAGGGGCAGTTATCCCATCAAACAAGGCTTGACTCATAGTAGCAGGTACAGTGCGATCGCAAATCCCGTGAATCAGCAATATTGGCATTCTCAAAGACTTCACCTTACTAATAGAATCAAACCGCTGATGAATGAATAACCTTTTCGGAAATAACCGATAATAGATAGGTTGAAAATCAAGCATATCCCAGATAGAAGTAAAACTACTTTGGACAATCGCCCCCGCCATATCAGGGTGACGCGAAGCCAAATCAATCGCAATCGCACCACCCAAAGAATGACCATAAATAAAAATATCCTTAACCCGAATTCCCCGTTCCCTTACCAAATAATTCCAAGCCACTTCTGCATCCTGATAGACTCGCTTTTCCACAGGAAATCTTCCCTCACTTTGCCCATAACCTCGATAATCAATCAGGAATACCGAAAAACCCAATTCCTGAAACCGTTTCGCATGGTGAACATTTGCCCCAATATTTTCCCCATTTCCATGTAAATAAAGGAGAAAATTATCTCTTGCAAAAGCCCCAGGAATCCACCAACCATGTAACCTCTCTTCTTTGCCTACTTCATTCGATACAGATAACCAAACATCCTCATAAACTAACCCCACATCACCAGGCATAGTTTGAATTTCACGAGATGGAAAAAACAGCAATCGGTTTTGACAAACCAATAGCAAAACACCAATAAAAAAATACGCGATCGCAAAAATGCCCACTAAGGCTAGAAATAACTGTAAAACAGGGAAACTCATACCAATATCAAATATTTTTTTTAACGCAAAGGTACGCAAAGGTAAACGCAAAGGTACGCAGAGACTTTATTTTATCCCAAAATTAACCAACAACCCTCCGCATACCTCCTCCCCCTCCTCTGCGTACCTCTGCGTTTCAAAAAAAACTCGTGCGGTACAGAAAATTAACCTAAAACCTCAACTCAAAGGTGGCTTTTCCTTATGCCATTCTGTAGATTGCTCGTAAGCATAAGCTACCTGAAATATCCGATCTTCCCGTAAAACATTCCCGATTAATTGTAGACCAATCGGCATTCCTTTATCGTCAAATCCACAGGGAATACTCATTCCTGGTAATCCGGCTAAGTTAACGGGAATTGTCATTAAATCGGAGAGATACATCGTCAAAGGATCTGCTATTTTTTCCCCAACTTTAAATGCGGTGGTTGGCGCAGTCGGACATACTAAAATATCTACCTTACCAAAGGCATTTTCAAAGTCTTCTTTAATCAGAGTCCGGACTTTTTGCGCTTTGAGATAATAGGCATCGTAATAACCAGCAGATAGGGTATATGTTCCTAACATAATCCGCCGCTTAACTTCCGCACCGAATCCTGTGGCGCGAGTTTTTTTGTACATGGAGAGGAGATTATCGGGATTGTCGCTCCGGAATCCATATTTAACGCCATCATAACGGGCTAAGTTGGCAGAGGCTTCTGAAGGTGCAATAATATAGTATGTGGGTAAGCCGTAGCGGAAGCGGGGACAGGAGATTTCTTGAATTTCTGCACCTAAAGTTTTTAATTGCGCGATCGCAGTATTGACGGTTTCGGCGACAATGGGATCTAATCCTTCGCCAAAGGTTTCTGTAATAATGCCAATTTTTATCCCTTTTAAGTTGGGCTTGAGAAATTGAGTGTAATCGGGGATTTCCACTTTCAGACTCGTGGCATCATTAGGATCGTAACCTGCGATCGCGCTCAGTAAAATAGCCGCATCTTCTACACTCTTGCCAAAAGGCCCAATTTGATCTAAAGAAGAGGCATAAGCCACTAAACCGTAACGAGATACTAACCCATAAGTCGGTTTCATCCCCACAATCCCGCAATATGAGGCAGGGAGGCGAATTGAACCCCCAGTATCGGAGCCTAGGGATACCACAGCTTCCTCGGCAGCGACGGCGGCTGCGGAGCCTCCAGAGGAGCCTCCGGGCACGCGAGAAATATCCCACGGATTGGCGGTAACCTGATAGGCAGAGGTTTCGGTGGAGCTGCCCATGGCAAATTCATCTAAATTCGCCTTCCCTACCATTACCGCCCCGATATCTTTCAGCTTTTGCGTCACGGTAGACTCGTAGGGGGGGACGAAGTTTTCCAGAATCCGAGAGGCGCAGGTAGTGGGAATTCCTTTCGTACACATATTGTCCTTAATAGCAATAGGTATTCCTGCCAAAAGTCCAATCTCTTCTCCTGCCGCAATTTTGCCATCCACTTGTTGCGCCATTTCCAAGGCATATTCTGGGGTGACATGCAAAAAACTGCGTATTGTCGGCTCTACTGCCTCAATCCTGTCTAGTGCTTTTTGGGTAATCTCGACGCTAGAGCGTTGTTTTGTAATGAGTTGTTGGTGCAACTCGCGAATCGATGCCATGCTTGTACCTTTACAAAAAACAAACCTGAAAGCCCCGTGTCTTTAGACTGGGGATGAAAGGGAGCTGGCAGACTTTAGTCTGCCTTAAAAGATGGTAAAGGAAAACGAGCAATTAAACTTCTGAGTAATTCAGATTGCGTCATTCCTCGTCGTTCTGATTCTTCTTTTAGCTCCTGTAGTTCGTAATTTGTAAGCTTGATGCTAAGTCTACGATTTTTCATAAAAGTAATGACAAACGACTTCATTCTAAGTATAATATAAATATGACATTGAAAGGTCAGTTCAATGCTAGTATTAGAGTACAAAGTCAAGGCAAAATCAAATCAATACAAGGCTATTGATGAGGCAATCCGTACCGTACAGTTCATTCGGAACAAATGTTTACGGCACTGGATGGATTCACCCAGAGAAGTCAAGATCGATCGTTTTGTTTTGAGCAAGTACTCCACAGAGCTACGCCATGAGTTCCCATTTGTTAAAGAACTCAACTCAACGGCTGTACAGGCATCTGCTGAAAGGGGATGGCTAGCTATTTCGCGGTTTTATGACAACTGCAAATCCAAGAAACCTGGTAAAAAAGGTTTCCCTAGATTCCAGAAAGATAACCGTTCTGTTGAGTATAAAACGTCGGGCTGGGCATTACACCCAACCAAGCGACGGATTAATTTTAGTGACTTCAAAGGCATTGGTATCTTGCGGCTTTTGGGTAAATGGGATATCCATACTTACCCAGTTAAAAGCATCAAGCGAGTCAGGTTAGTCCGTCGTGCTGATGGGTATTATTGCCAGTTTTGTGTCGATGTTGAGTGTATTGATATTCAACCAAAAACTGGCAACGAAATAGGGTTAGACGTGGGATTGGAATCGTTTTACACTGATTCAAATGGTTATCAAGAACCATCACCCAAGTTTTTAAGAAAAGCTGAACCCGCCATCAAACACGCTCAACGTCAAATCTACAAAAAGCAAAAGGGATCTAATAATCGCCGTAAAGCAAGAGCTAGGTATTCCAAAAAACACTTAAGAGTAAGTAGGCAACGGGATGAACATGCTAAAAAAATGGCACGTAACGTATGCAAGTCTAATGACTTAGTAGCCTATGAAGACTTGGTGGTAAAGAATATGCTCAAGAACCACTGTTTAGCCAAATCAATTGCTGATGCTAGTTGGTCTAAGTTTAGAAAGTGGTTAGAGTATTTCGCCTCGAAATTTGGAAAACTAGCTATTGCTGTTCCACCACACTACACATCCCAGGAATGCAGCCAATGTAAACGAGTAGTTAAAAAATCTCTGTCTACTCGTACCCATATTTGTCAATGTGGCTGTATTTTGCATCGGGACTGGAACGCGGCTATCAATATTTTGCGCAAGGCAAAATCTAGGGGAGGGCATCCCCAAAGTAACGCTTTAGGAGAGGTCACCTCTGTGCTAGTTGGAGCAATCCTGCTAGGGTAAGCGACCTCGTTGATTAAAGAATCCCCGCGTATGCGAGACCGGGGAGTGTCAATGACAAACTCTAGTATTGTGGCAAAAATTTCACCCTTTCGCTAAAGGGATTGTTTCAGGGGTGTTTTGCGATCGGTACGCCTCTAAT
>DOIX01000413.1:2326-19037 GCA_003511885.1 Cyanobacteria bacterium UBA11153 | reverse complement strand
TCTAAATTAGCTTGGTAAATTCGTTCCTCACTCTGAGCTAAAACCAAAAAATCATCAGCATAGCGCACCAACTTTAAATCAGTAGCAGTTAACCACTCATCAAACTCATGCAAATAAATATTCGCCAACAAAGGAGAAATTACCGCACCTTGAGGAATACCCTTTTGCGATAATACCAATCCTTCCGGAGTTACCACCCCAGTCGATATCCAAGACTTAATCAAACATAAAATTCTGGGATTATCTATATGTAACCTAAATTCCTTCAATAACCTGTGATGGTCAATATTATCGAAAAACTTGACAATATCCGCATCCAACACCCAACGATATCCCAAATCCCGCCAATCAGCCACCTTTTCCACCGCATTAATATAAGATAAGTTCCGACGATAAGCAAAACTAGCCGCCGAAAACTTCTCCTCCATTAACGGATAAAGTACATTTAATAAAGCTTGCTGTACAATCCGATCCCTAACAGTTGGTATTTTTAACTCCCTTTGCTTCCCATCGCGCTTAGGAATAACTACTTGTTGATAAGGAGCAGGTTGATAAGTTGTATTAGCCACAGCCTCCCGTAATTTATAGATATTCATGGTTTGATTCCGGGCAAACTTATCAATACTTTCCCCATCTACTCCCGCACAACCCTTATTTTCCGCCACTTTTGTCCAGGCTTGACAAAAGTTTTCTAAACTAAGGAATCGATCCAGAATAGTTGATAAAGAGACTTCCTTATTGAGGTGAAAATTCTCAGAAATTATGCCAGTCATAGCGATCATTTTATATTGAATTAATTCCACCATAGCATATAGCAAGAAAAGGGGCTTTCCAACAAGCCACAAGGGAGGCTATTTCAGGCGGTAAATTTGATATATAGCAACCGCCACATCGGGAGCGATATCAATAACGCCATGAAGAGAAGGAAGAAGCCTTCCCGAGCAAAGGATTTGATATCAAGTCTGGTGATAATCCTTCTTGTTTGTAGTAGGCACTTTAGTGCCTCAAAAGCTGATGATTTAAGGCACTAAATTGCTTACTACCAGCCTGTTTATATATGCTGAATTTTAATTTCTGGATATGTTATCAATAAACCTGGTTTCTAGTTTCAATAGCTATACGTCATCCGACTACAAAAAATCTTTGGGATTCCACAAAGATTGGGAACGATAGCCAATAATAACATTATCTACCAAATCTGAATTTCTCCCAGCTAAACCGTAATTTCTCCCAACTTCAGATACGTGGTAATCAATATAACCTCGTTGATACCATTTTGATGAAATAGGTGGTAAGTCTGTCCGAGGATTACCTCGTACTGATTTGGGAAAAATCCGATCCACCCATTTTTTGGCAATATTGCGATAAATTTTACTATCTCTTTTTTTGGGATAAATGATAGCAGCATAAGGTGATTCAGGCTCTTTTTCTCGCGTGAATAAAAGAAATACATCAATTTCTGATAAGTGGGAGATTAATTCAACATATCCCAATTCTGCTCCCCGTGGATGGAGATAGTGATAGAAGTATGCTAAATGCCAGGATGCTAACCGAATGATTTCAGAATCTTCATGGTTACCCATTTCAATTAATAAGGGTTCAAGAGCTGGAATTTTCCGGGATTCATCGGTAGCAGCGGCAATGGCAATATATACTCTTCCCATGTCGATTAAGCGACGAATTGCATCAGGATCGTGACTAAAACGTTCATGAGCATCAAATGCTAAATTGCAAGGAAAATAAGGGATGTATGGCTCTGGATTGGCTGAATTTGCTAAAATATCGAGCAGCCATTCTTTGGCATCTAAGCTTTTCTTTGGGGTACTATTCCAGAATGCACCTGCTACTCCTGGACGTTCGATTTCTTTACTGCGGATTAGCTGAATTATCTCATCAATTGGTGGCATTCCCATCACTGATTCCTTGTCACGTTGGTATTTTTTCTCGTCATCCCATTCTTCAAGTTTATCCTTTTCGTAGAACTTTTTACTGCAAAATTGACCGATTTGATAGGCAGCACAAGCTCGAATATTGAGATCTAAACTATCCAGCATTTCTAGCAGAAAATTGCCAAATTTTTCCCAACTATCATTATAAACACCAAAGAATATTTGGGCAGCTAAGATTGCCTCTTGAGTGGGATATTGAAGATCTTCGATTTCAGCTAATTGGTTTAACCATGCCAAAACTAAATGACTGTATGGAGATTCTTTGGCTAGAAATTGAAATCGAGAACAGAAATTCTCAAAAATGTCTGGTTTCCTTAGAGTTTGGGCGGCAATCCCTTCAAAGATACTCCTCACTCTTTCATCAGTGGGTTTTGGCTGGTAATCTTCAGAATTAGATACTTGCGACTCCTCCATTTCTAGTGCCTGAATCAGTTTTGCGATCGCACAATGATTAATCCAGGGATCTTTATGCTCTAGTAAACTGATGAATGTCTGAAAGATCCTATCCCATTCTTCTGCGCTATAGGGAAAATTTAGGGGTATATCCAGAAGCTTGTCAGGACTATTTTCCCACTGAATGGAAAATGTTTCTGGTGTGGATATTTTTTGGGTAACTGTTTCTTGTTTTTCGTGAGATTCAGCTTCTTCAATCATCACAACTCCTAAAATAATTGATCGTGGCTAATTTAATAATTGTTACTACCCATATTCTTTTATATCCTAGTTTCCTGTATTCTCTTAGAGATTAGTCTTGATAATTTCCATATATCAAGATTTATTGGCAAGCCGAAAATCTTACGATCGCAGATTTTCGGCTGCCTTGTTACACCATCAGATTTAAGTCCCCACACCAACAGGATCGACTTTTACCTTATCGCAAGAAGTTCCACCACTAGGAATCAACAACTCTCCTAATTTTTGTCCAGCCAGAGGGCGCTTAATTTTGACCCGAAGTTCAGTTGCTAGCCCATTGCTACATTTCAAATTCATACTCTTGGCTGTGCCGGGACCAAAGGTTTTCTCATAAGCTTTTTGCACCTCTGCTAATGAGAGTGTTTTACCGATGTTTTGTGCAAATAAGGATCTGACATTAGAAGCATTAATTTCTTTGACTAAATCGATCGCAATATCAAAATAACCATCGGCATTTCTACCATCACAAGTCCCATGTTTATACCATTCGTGACGATCCAGATAAGACTTTACTCCCGGCATCACTTTACTCAATTCACTAGCTGTTTCGGCATCAGTAGATATGGGAGGAAGATCTTTCCAATTTCCGGTTTCATCTTTCTTGATATCAGAAGCAGAAACGCCACAGTAGGACAATTTATCAGGCCACAAGCCGTGTAAAGTAAAGTTAGTGGCATCATAGCTAGTTTCAGTTTCATCAAGACACTCAACTTTGTTTGCGTGAGTCTCGCAGAAAGCGGGTTGCCAAGAGATTGCCAGTAAATAATTTTCAGAGGGAGTGGGTTTTGTCCCTGTATTATTGTTGTTAGGAGTTGGCTTGCTATTGTCGCTATTTGTCCCTGTTAAAGTCAATTGCCCGCAGTTTTTATTGACCCATTTGTTAGCGCCATCAACTTTAATTGAAACGAAATCTCCGCCTTCTTTGTTTAAACCAACAGCTTGATAAACTTGACTTGGTTTAAGAGAAACTGGTTGGCTTTTAGATCTAATGCTGGTGTAAGCTTGACAGTCATTTATGCTAAAACGCCCTTGAATGGGAAAGTCAGCATAGCTGAATTGTTGTCCCAGTAGTAAAAAAGATAGAAAAAATGCGATGATAAACCTCATGAAAACTATCCCTAAATAAGAAAGGACGCGGTCAATATAGCACAGTTGCTTAACTAAGCATTTCTCCGTGTAATAATTATTCACAGCGGTTCCCGCTGTAATGCGGCACACTTAATTGCACCTTAAACAATCCCATCAATGAAAAATTAAAGATTATAGCGCTAGATTGAGAATGAGGCGAGATCTGAGTCATAACTTTTCTCCACATTTGAGACGGGCAGTGCAATGTGAGTAAGTCCAATATCAATTCTGTTCACTGTCTTATCCAATTATACAAAAATTTTCCGAGCCATGTCTTCACAATCGGGCTATATCGGCAATGTAAATCTATCTGAAAATCACCAGATTCCCTCCCATTACCCTCCAACTTATCTGCGGATTTACGATGCCATTTTTTAATGGTATTTTCCGTTATCTCCGGGTGAAACTGTAACCCATATACATTATTACCATACCGAAAAGCTTGGTTTTCAAACACTTCTCCTCTTGCTAAAAGTACAGCATCCTTTGGCAATTCAAATCCTTCTTCATGCCACTGATAAAAAAACATCGATTCCTCAAAAATATCCTCTCCTGCTAAAGTTGGCTGAAGCTGACAATAACCGATTTCGACTAAATCCTGTGGATGGCGAATAATTCTTGCACCTAATACTCGTGCCAGTAGTTGAGATCCCAGACAAATACCCAAAAAAGGTTTCCCAGAATTCAGGGCAAGAGGAATCCAATCCAATTCTGTTCTAATAAAAGAATGAACTGGATCTTCATTAGCACTAACTGAGCCACCAAATAGGATAAAACCATCAAAATTATCAGTATGATAGGGCAGAATATCTCCAGCCGCAGGACAGCGAATATCTAACTTAAAGCCTTCCTCTTCAAGTAACTTACCAACGATACCCACATCATCAGTTATGCGGTGAATAATAAGCAAAATCTGGCTCATGAGTACCTCAGCAAAATTACCGAAAAATCTCGATTAATCCAACAACAATCCCTTCTCTGCCAACCATTCCCGATTAAATAATCGCGACTGATACCGCGCCCCACCATCACAAAGTACAGTCACAATAGTATGTCCCGGTCCCATAAGTTTCGCCAAAGCTACCGCAGCCGCTACATTAATTCCCACGGAACCACCCATAAATAGCCCATCTTTCTGCAATAATTGATAAACTACCCGAATACATTCCTTATCGTCAATTTGGATCGCATCATCGATAGGCACTCCTTCCATATTAGCCGTAATCCGACTGTTTCCAATTCCTTCAGTAATCGAACTTCCCTCAATTTTAACTTCCCCTGTTTTGATATAACTGTACAATCCACTCCCCATCGGATCCGCAACAACAGATTTAACATTAGGATTTTTTTCTTTCAGAAACATGGAAACACCTGCAAAAGTTCCACCTGTACCTGTAGCCGCCACCCAACCATCAATTTTGCCATCAGTTTGTGCCCAAATTTCCGGGCCAGTAGTTTCGTAATGCGCTAACCGATTAGCTAAATTATCAAACTGATTTGCCCAAATTGCATTATCCATTTCCGCAGCAATTCTGCCAGAAAGTTTGACATAATTATTAGGATCTCGATAAGGTACAGCAGGTACTGGACGAACTTCTGCACCCAAAGTCCGCAAAGCATCCATCTTCTCTTGAGATTGGGTATTCGGAATAATAATTAGGCTTTTATAGCCCCTCGCATTACAAATATGAGCCAAACCAATACCAGTATTACCTGCTGTTCCTTCAACCACCGTACCGCCCGGTTTAAGCAAGCCCTTTTCTTCCGCATCTTTAATAATATATAGCGCGGCTCTATCTTTTACCGAACCTCCCGGATTGAGAAATTCCGCCTTACCCAGGATTTCGCAACCTGTTTCATCACTGAAGCTGTTTAAGCGAATGAGTGGGGTATTGCCAACTGTACCGACAAAGCCGTTTTTGATATCCATACTTTACTTTAAGAGTCCTGCTGTAGTTTTCTAGGATACGTCCTAATGGGTCAATAATTCAATAGGTGAGTGTGAGGTGTGAGGCGTGGGGTGTGGAGTGTGGGGGAGTTAGGCAAGTATCAGGAAAACGTAAATAGGAGTTCGTAGTAGGCGATTTATCGCTTATTCTAAAATCAAAGTGATATTGTAATAATTATGCCATAATTGAGGAACAAAAAAGTAATCCTACTGACGCTCAAGCCTGGGGCGTGTCTTAAAACTATTCATTATTTTTCCAAAAATCTCAAACCATTACTATGTCTAGATGAAAACCTAATTTATGGAGATTTATAATAGTTTGGATAATATATCTGGTGCGTTAGCTAATCCATTTTGATAATCAAGGCTAGTTACAATATCTTCTGCGTCAATACCTGCAGCAATTAGTCCAGAGCTTAACCCTTCCTCGAAGTTATCTTCTTCAAGAATAACTTGGCGATCGACCAAGCGAGCATGAAATAAAATAATATCCATCCAGCGCTCCTTATCCCAGCCTGTAGCCAGAATTAGAAAATGACCTGAATCAGTACAGTATCGCAGACAGGATAAAGTTGAATTGCCTGTAAGCGAGGTTGGGCTTGTTGCTGAGGAGATGGAAGTGGGTTTACAGTTTGATATTCGGGCAAGAAAAGATTTATTAATCTATATAGACGATAAACAATTCTCCTGAATAATTACGTTAATAATTAGGCTTGTGACTCAATTTATCATTATCTTCACGATCGAATTGAGATCTTTTCCCAGCTTATTAAGCTATACTAATCTTATCAAGTTTTGAGGCGATCGCAATATTTTACCTAGATTGGTTTGAGATTTAACCCCAGTGCAGCCTTAAACCGTAAAGATCGACACTACGGAGACAAAAATGGTTTTTACCCTACAATTACGCCAAATTGATGTTTCACCCGGTCAATGTTTGACATTGCGCCAGATTAACTGGTCAGATTTTGAGGCAATTTTAACTGAATTAGGAGATCGTCGTGCCTCAAGAATTGCTTACTTTCAAGGAGTTTTGGAGATTAGGATGCCATTACCAGAACATGAAAAAGCCAAGATTATGATTGGTGAGTTTGTCAAAATATTACTAGATGAGTTAGAAATCGACTGGGAGCCTTATGGTTCAACAACATTTAAGTGTCCAGAAATGGCAGCCGGAATAGAACCAGATGATTGTTTTTATATTGCCAATTCGTCGCGGATGATTGGGAAAATTCGACTTAATCTATCAATAGATCCACCACCAGATTTAGCTATTGAAGTAGATGTTACTTCCAAGACTAAAATTAATGCTTATATCGCCTTGGGTGTACCAGAAGTCTGGCGTTATGAAGAAGACAAATTACAAATTTTTGTTTTACAGGAAGGAGAATATGTACAGGTAGAAACTAGCCCAACATTTCCCAATTTACCAGTAGTTGAGTGGATTTCCCAGTTTTTGAAACTGAGTGAAACAGTAGGTGCAAGTGCAGCAAGGCGGAGATTTCGGGAATGGGTGCGTGAAGCACTAAACCTCTCTAACAAATAATTAATTCAAGTTGCTAGTTATAAGCGATTAGCACTTTGTCACCCCCTAAATCCCCCTTAGTAAGGGGGACTTTCCACAAAGGTTCCCCCCTTAATAAGGGGGGTTAGGGGGGTGCTAACGAATAATATTTGTAACTAGCAACTTACATTAATTATGTGTTGTCCGAAACCTTTGTATACTAGAAATATTCTCTTTTGGATATATCTGGATCGATTGACTTGCCAGATAATTTATAATATTTTCTGCGAATTGGCAGATTTGATCTGTGGGATCCATCTACCAAATATTATCTTTTCCTAAATATCCAACCCAATTGCAGTTAAATCCGGCGGATTTTCTACCACAAACTGATAATAAATCTCTTGTTTATCTTGGGCTGATAAATTCATCTGCCATTCCAATAAGCCCATCTCGCCAAGCTGTATCTTCGGATTAGATTGAGTTAGTCGCACCTTAATCCGTTCATCGCGACTTACAGGTAACTGTTCTTTTAAGTTAAGACTTACCTCAATCTCCTGTAAATTTGTCACGATTAATCGATAAGCATAAGTGGTACGGCGCTGATTGCCAATCAGTTTTTTATCTACCTGACGTTCAACTAAATTTCGCTCAATCTTTACTCCTTCATCAATACCTAAATTGAGTTTAAAATCTTGTCCTGGTGCAATATTCTCTAACTGAGTTGTCCCGACAAATGTATCATCTCTAAAGATATTTGCCTCTCCCGGTAACAAGGTTGCACCTGTGGTGGGATTAGTGATAACTGCTTGCAAATAAGCAAAACTAACTAACCGAGGTATGGCAATATATTCGGGATGACTGGGATAGTCATCGTGGAAAATAGTTACTTTATGGTTACTACCATCACTGGGAATATTATGATTACTATTTAATTGAAATGTAACGACACCTCCTGCTTTTGATACTGATGCAGTTACAGTTTGCGCTACAATTGCTTCTGATGCAGGACTAGGCATAGTCATACCTCCAAGAGATATATCAGATTCTTCAGTTTCCATATAGACTTCATCTAAAGCGCTGAAAATACCTGAAGTTGGTGCCATCTTCTTCCTATTTCTTGCTAAAGCCATTGGTGAAGGAGGTGGGGATGGCGCATCAATATACCAAGGTAAAAGTTGTGGTGGTAAAGTTCCCAATCCGGGTTTAGCTGTGGAAAGAGTAAGAGCAACATCTAGCCAATCTTCACCTGTATTTTGATTGACTTGGGCTAGATAACTAATACTTAAGCGATCCCCATTACTATTAGTGCGCAAATCGTAAAGTGGTGTCCAACTAGCGCGATTTACTACATAAGAAACTTCTAGTTCAAAATCCCCAGCTTCCGCTGCTGCTACTGTCACGATAATATTCCAACTTTCCTGAGATTGAGGGGTTTGTACTTGTCGGAGTTGTTGACGCAGTGATGCTAATTCTCGATCTAATTCTGTCCTTTGTTCTTCTAAAAGAGCGATCGCGCTAGTATCTTGACTATAACGCAACTCTAGAAAATTAAGAAATTCATGTGTTTCCTGCAAATTCATCCCAGGCTGTGCCAAACTGCGGGAAAAATGTGCTACAGCTTTATCACTTAAACTCTGGACAAATTTCAGTGGTAGCTGTCGCGCTGCTATTTGCTCTTCTAAGCGGAGTTTTTGTTTTTCTAATTCCTGAATATTTCCGGTTAATTGAGCAACTCTTTCGGATACGGGTTCGCTACTAAACACTTTTTCTGTCCGGACGCTCAACAATTGTACCGCAACTGTGCCCGTTCCTTTAGCTCGGACAGATTCTGTTTGGATAGTGATGGGTAATTGAGGAATTACCAATTCTACCTCTCCTCCCATCAGCGCCAATTTTCCGCGCCGTGTCACCCGTGCCCGGTTGCTATAGACTGTAACTTCGCAAATGTTGGTATCTACTGTCTGGGTTTGATCCAGCTCGGAGTTAGTCATGGTTAGTTGTCCCTGTTTTGACAATTAGGATAACCTGGAAAAACACTTTTGCCAACTATTAAAGATTTCCTGGCTAATTCTCCTTAATATGGGTGATTTTTTTCCGGATTGGCATGGCTTCAAAAGCATAGCATGTCAAGGTTTAAACCATAGTTGTCGCCCCGTCAGATCAACCCCTAGAAACCTGGAAGTAAGAAACAAAAAATACAGATAACCCCTGGTGGTCTTATATTCCATTTTCTTTAATAGAGTCTTTAACTACTAAAAATCGCTATGCAGAAACCGGGTTTATAAGTATATGAATGAGGGAGATCGCTACTCCAGGAAACGAAACCCTTTCTCTGCTTTCAGCTTGCTATCAAAACTTACAGTTTCTGTACAACCAGCTTGGCGGGCAATGACTCCAATTAAATAATCAGAAAAATCGGCTCTACCTTGTTTATAGCGTTGTAGAGCTTGGTGAAGAGTTGAACGGCTTTCAAATTCAAAGGCGGCACTGTGTAACATTGCCTCTAGGGTCTGGATAATTTCATCTTTACTAAATCCGTAGTTTCCTCCTCTGAGAACCCAAACTAATTTGCAGACAACGATATTGGCAATAAAGCAGGGCTAATTTTGTTGAATGATTGTCACTGCTTGTTGCCATTGTTGTTCATCATCTTGAGTGAGGTAGCGAACCAGGATATTGGTATCAAGTGCAATCATTGGCCCCCTCAGAGATAGCCATATCCATTTCTTCGATGGTGACTTTTTTCATACCCGGTCGGTGTAAGATTCCTGATAGTTGTTCGACAGAAACATTCAAAGGAAAGAGTTTAACTTGCCCATCTTCATCAATGATGAAGCTAATTTTACTGCCGCTTACCAGTTTAAGGCGATCGCGAATTTCTTGAGGTAGGGTAATTTGTCCGGTGTCGGTGACAGTGGCACTGAGCATGATGGGAATTACGATCCGTCGGGTTTTGGGTATATTTTAGCGCGATCGCATCTCTGGATAGACAAGTGCAGCGTGGGTTGCGTCATCAGTATCCCGTTAGCTTCTTTGCCGGAAGCCCCACACCATAGCGGTACTCCGCTTTCCTAAGTGAATTGTTGAGCATAGAATCCAGCATAACGTCCCCCTCGCGCCAATAATTCGTTGTGAGTACCAGATTCAATAATTTGTCCCCTTTCCATGACTAAAATCCTGTCAGCACGGCGGACAGTGGTGAGGCGATGAGCGATAATAAAAACTGTGCGATTTGCCATCACTCTTTCTAGTGCTTCTTGGACTAATGCCTCTGATTCAGAATCGAGGGCAGAAGTTGCTTCATCGAGGATGAGGATGGTAGGATTGAGAAGAATAGCGCGTGCGATCGCAATTCGTTGTCTTTGCCCTCCTGATAGGTTAACACCCCGCTCTCCTACCCAAGTTTGATATCCTTGAGATAGCTGAATGATAAATTGATGAGCGTTGGCAATTTCTGCTGCTGCTTCCACAGCTTTTAAGTCAAATTCTTTTTGTCCAAAAGCAATATTCTGGGCAATTGTACCGGAAAATAATATCGTTTCTTGGGGCACAATCGCAATTTGTCGCCGCAGACTTTTGAGGGTAACATCTTGAATACTTATCCCATCAATCAGAATTTCTCCCTCTTGCGGATCGTAGAAACGGAGAAGTAAATTAACTAAAGTAGTTTTTCCTGCACCTGATGCACCAACTAGGGCAATCGCTTCTCCTGGAGAGACAGATAAATTTAAGTTTTTCAGGACAGGATTTCCCCCGATTCCTTCCCGAGTTAGGGAGGAATAGGCAAAAGTAATATTGCGATATTCTACTTTACCACTAACTGATGGTAATTCCATCGCATTAGGTTTTTCTCCCACTGTGGATTGAATGGCAAATAATTCAAAAATTCTGTCAACAGATGCCTCGCCCTGTTTAAAATCATTATAGTTACTAGTAATATGAGCAATGGGGTCAATCATTAACCCCACACCTGCAATATAACTGACAAATTCAGCCCCAGTTAAGTTACCCAGAGAAATTTGCCAACCTCCTAATAAAAATAGTAATAATACACTCATCGCGTACATAAATCCGACCACCGGAAATTGAATCGCCTTAAGATGTTCTGCCGCATATTTTGCCCGACGATTCCGTTCCGCTTCAATGGCAAACCGTTCAATTTCATAATCTTGCGCAGCGAAAGCTTGTACCAGACGAATCCCACTAAATACTTCAGTCAGTAAAGCCGATAAATCAGAAATTCGATTTTGACTGCGACGGGAAAATTTGAGCATTTCTTCGCCAAACCAACCAATTAAAATACCCATCAATGGCGCTGCGATAAAAGTCCCTAAAGTTAGCTGCCAGTTGAGGTAAATCATGTAACCCAAAACGACAATGAGCTGTAAAATACAGGGAATAAAGTCATGAAAAACCTTATTAACAACTTCCCCAACTCGATCGATATCTTCAGTCATGCGGTAAGTTAAATCTCCAGTTTTCGCCGTTTCAAAATAGGTAAGATTCAGATTTTGGATGTGGGCATATACTCGTTTCCGCAAATCAAAAGCCACAGCAAGTGCCGCTTTTGCCATTAAAGCATCTTGCCCATACATTAGAATTTTCTGGATCAGAAAAACCACAGCGATAATCCCAGATAATTGAGCGAGTGCAGCAAGATTTCCCGCCCCGACAAATTTAGCAATTTCACCTGCTAGTTTCGCCTGAATAGGCCAAAATACCGTAACTCCCAAGGTACAAGCTAATGCCTGAGAAATAGTTTGCCAGTGGGGGTGGAGATAAGGGATGAGTTGATAATAATTCGATCTGTTTTTCAAGGTGTAGTTAGCTAAATGAGTTTTGACTATGTTGGAGTGGGATTGAATTTTAGTTGCCTATTCCAATTCCAGCTTCAAACTTGGCATTAACCGCTGTAAATTCTTCAACGATTTGCCTTGCCAGGGTATTTTTTGAGATCCCTTGACTACAATATTAATATTTTTTTTCTGACGCACCTTAATCACAAACTTTGATAGCATACTGATACCAGAGCTATTGAGAAACTCCAGATGTCTCAGATTGAGAGTAATGGTGGGTGGCTGACTCTCTGTCACTTTTTCCAGCAACTCCACAATCGGCGCATACTCTTCACTCCCACTTAGCCGCAGGGAACCTTGCCAGTCAACAGTCCAAGTTGCTGTGTCATAATATACACTGTAATCTTTTGTCTTAATTTCCATCAACCAACCTCCTTACACATTAATAAAACTCCATCTTGTCTATATAGTCAACTGCACCATTGTAGTTACAGTGATAATTTGCGGTTGCTCTTCAACAGTTTCAAATTTCCAGCCTATCGTGGCGAGATAATCATTGATCATGGTTAATATCCCTAACCCAGACACGGTGCAGGTTTCGTCTTCCGCATTTTTTTCTAGCTGACTAATATACAACTCTTCGGTGTCTGAGGTAATGAGTTGCTGAATATATGCCTGAAAATTACTGACTTTTTCTCGAGCAATGCTATTGGTAGTGAGGAAAATCAATTTCTCTTGATGTAAGTGAAGTGAAATGCTAATCGGGTATAGAGAGGTTTCGTCATTAAACTTCATCGCATTCTCTAACAATTCATTGGCAATATAACTTACCGCACCTTTAATTTCTGCTTGTTTACGGTTGGTATGATGCTCGTCCTCGCTACCGGGAAAGAATGTCATAAAATAGTAGGCCATAAAATCAGCAGACAGCCCATTATTTCGCCATCGCTGTTTGAGAGGAATAGAACTGGGGGAAAAGTGCAGAATTAAATATTCCTGGCTGGGAGACAATATTTCGTTGAATTCTCCAAATATTTGTGTCATAAGTTATTTGTTTTTTGTTGTTTGTCCTGTGTGGTTTGCGGTTTGCGGTCATCAAGAATAAGTTAACACAGACTAATAAGCAACAACCAATAACCACTAACCAGTAACGAATAACCAATAATGGTTAATACGCCACTTCGTCGTCCATTTCCGGTAACATCGCTAATTCCGATTTGACGCAACCGTCAGATTGCAGTATCTCATAGTAATTACCCCCTACCTCAGCCGCAGGTTCGATAAACCCAGCTATCTCCAGCCCAGTAACTTTGCTGAGTTTGCGATCTTACCTTAAGATCGTTTATAGTTTAATAATTCTTCACTAGCCGTATTAAAGCCTTGGCGGGTGGTGGCACTAAGTATAAAATTTAATCAATAGTGATGCCTTAACCGCCTTGTCTATTGCTAGAATATCAAAGATTCGCTTCTTAAATCAAAAATATGACTCTAACACTTAAACAGACTAAGCTAGAACCAAAAAGGATACCTTTAATTCCCAGCTATCCCCCATTTCGCCAGTGGAAAAAATCTGCTTTAGACGATAAACTAAAAGATCGGTCACTATCTCTGTACTTACATATTCCATTTTGTACTCAACGATGTGCTTTCTGCTACTACAAGACAGTGGATCTCAAAGAAAGACCAGAAGTAGAAGGATATGTGGATGCACTTTGTCAAGAAATCAAGATGGTAGCGGAAGGCTTCCAGTTGAGTAACAGACCAATTCACGCTGTATATATAGGAGGGGGAACTCCCAGCCTCCTGAAGGAACATCAATTTGTGAAAATAGTAGAAGCATTGACAGAAAACTTCAAGTTTTTTAATGAAAAGAAGCAGTTTTCTGTTGAAGCTGAACCCCTGACAGTTTCTCGATCAAAAATGGCAACACTGGTGAAACTGGGAGTAAATCGTCTCAGCATGGGAATACAATCCTTTGTCGATGAAATTATCAAGTTGAGCGGCAGAGGGCATGACGAAAAACAGGCTTACCGAGCGATAGACATTGCCCAACAAGAAGGAAATGGTAAATGGAATATTAACATCGATTTGCTGAGTGGATTAACTGGAGAAACAGACGAAACTTGGCAGAAAAGTTTAGACTGCGCGATTGCGACAGGGGTAGAAAGTATCACCGTTTATAAGATGGAAGCTTTTGCGAACACCCAAGTATTTAAGGAAGGGATACGAGAAGAAATATTGCAACTGCCATCTGAGGAGCAAGAACTAAAATTCATGAAGCAGGCAATGGAAAAATTTGCTCAAGCAAACTACTTGCCTTGGAGCTTCTTTACTTACACAAAAAATGGTATAGATCGCAGCGAGTACACTATGAGTATCTGGCGCTCAACTGATTTTTACGGTTTTGGGGTATCCGCTTTTGGTTGTCTGGATTATTCGCTCCTCCAAAATACTAGCGATATGGAAAAGTATATCGCTACAGTGGCAAGAAATGAAATCCCTCTAGCTCGTGGGTATACCTGTACAAGTTTAGATAAAATGGTGCGAGAAGTATTATTAGGAATGAAGCTCCTGCATCTGGATTTAGATGAATTTAAGCAACGGTATGGCTTCAATTTAAAAAAGCTTTGTGCATCGATTATTGCAGATCTCGAATTAGATGGTTTGATATCTGTCTCTGAAAATGCCATTGATTTAACCTCAAAAGGAATGCTTTATGGAGATTTTGTGGGAGTAAGTTTATCAGATTATCTCAGACAAAGTTCCGATCTGTCGAGTGAAATAATATCCCTGTAAATCACCTATTTATTTATGTCGATCGAAAACTAGCTTTAGTTGGGATACTTCAATGGAAATTTATGTGTTTAAGGTGTTAACACCTCAAGAAATTGAAAGTCTTACTTCCGATATTCTCTGCGAGGCAGAAAAAAACGATCGGATGCCTGAGAAAAACTTAATCGAACTCAAGGAAAATATCAAGCAGTTTAGACTCAAATGGCAAGAAATATTTGCGAAATTCGGGCATTGTAACCGTGGGGAGTTGAGCTATCAAGATCTAATTTTATACTTTCAATTGCAAATTGTTCCTCAAGTCAACAAGTGGCTGCCAGACTCGGGAAAAGCAGAAAAATCAATTAAAGCAATCGCTTCAATGTTGCCAATACCAAAAAGAGCCAACTCTAGATCGGTAAAGCAGGAATTATTAGCAATGATTCGGCTGGGTGTCAAGCAAAAACTTCAGTGGGATTATCGTTATCGCATGGTGGAGCATCACCGAAAGAACCTACCCAAAAAATACCAGATTTTAGAATTATTTCGCTCCCCCTCAACTCCTAGAGAAGTATGGGATAAGCTCCAGTCACAAAAACTGGAAAAATCCGAGGATTTTGCCCATACTTTGCAGAGAGCAATCGCTCTCAAACTCCTAAAGGAAGATTTCCCACTGCCAGAATTTGACAAACCTATATTTATTATCTCAGCCCCCAGAGCCGGGAGTACTCTATTGTTTGAAAGTCTCTCCCAGTTTCCCCAACTCTGGACTGTTGGTAAAGAAAGCCATGCTATTATCGAGGGAATTCCTCAACTCCGTCCTGCAGCCCATAATTTTAGTTCTAATTGTTTGACGGAAGCAGATGCCCAGCCTCATATTAGTCTTGCCTTACGAGAAGGATTTGCGAGACAATTGCGAGATCGCTTTGGGATGGCATATCTCCACTTACCAATCCAGCAACGTCCTCAAAAGATTCGCTTTCTGGAAAAAACTCCCAAAAATGCTTTGCGGGTTCCTTTCCTCAAGGCAGTCTTTCCGGATGCACTGTTTATTTTTCTTTATCGAGAGCCGCGCTCTAATATTAATAGTATCCTGGAGGGATGGAGATCTGGTCATTTTATTTCTGCTGTCAAGATTCCAGGTTGGCCTTTTAGAAATTGGAGTTTTCTGCTAATTCCTGGATGGTCCTCTTTATCAAACTCCTCTATTGCTGAAATTGCTGCCCACCAGTGGAAAACAGCTAACTCTTATATTTGGGATAGCCTTCAATCTATTCCCCCATCTTCTTGGTGTCTGGTAAGATATCAAGATTTAGTTCGAGAACCGCAGAAAGCGATCAGAGAGATTAGCGAATTTGCTGGACTATCTTGGAACGAGCAAATCGAAGAAAGGTTATCTCAACCCCTGCCAATTTCTGGCGCTACTCTATCTCAACCATCCGCCGATAAATGGCTGACAAACGAAAGAGATATTCTCGAAGTTTTGCCTATGGTTGAACCAATTGCTAATATGCTAGAGATGGCAAAAGTCTGAAATTAATCCAAAGTTCAATAGTTTAAGGGTTCTCAACTATGGAAGACTCAATATTCATAATTTTTCTCGGTTTTAGTGTCATCTGGATTATCCTCGGAGTGTTGGCATGGCTAGCCCTCATTAAGGCTGACAATCAGAAAATCGAGTTTGGTAAATGGGGACTGTTGGTGGCAATTCCGATTTTGATTCCCTTCATTTTTGCTCTGGTTGTTGGTGCAGTTTACCTTAATTAGGGTTTGCTGAAAAAGTCTTTTGGTGGGAATAGGGAACGGGGAACGGGGAATAGGGCAATGTCGTAACGTTTGTGCGTGGTGCGATAGCAACCACTAGGGCGGTTAAGACGTTCTCAATTCCTGAAACCCTTGATTTTCCGACTTTCTTCCCTAG
>DOIX01000413.1:0-2107 GCA_003511885.1 Cyanobacteria bacterium UBA11153 | reverse complement strand
CTAGCCCCTAGCCCCTAGCTATAGCGTCAGAAGATCTAAATTACATGCCCATAATTTCGTATCCGGCATCTACATACAAAACTTGTCCCGTAATACCGCTAGCTAAATCGCTACACAAGAATGCAGCAGCATTCCCCACTTCTAGCTGAGTCACGGTGCGCCGCAGGGGGGCTACTTGTTCGACATGATGAATCATATCCAGAATCCCGCCTACCGCTGAAGAAGCTAAAGTACGGATTGGCCCTGCGGATATAGCATTAACTCGAATATTTTGCGGTCCCAACTCTGCCGCCAGATAACGAACACTCATTTCCAATGCTGCCTTGGCAATCCCCATGACATTGTAATTGGGGATCACTTTCACACCCCCCAGATAGCTGAGAGTAACGATACTGCCTCCCTCCTTCATCAAAGGTTTAGCTGCGGCTGCGAGTCGATTAAGGGAGTATGAGCTGATTTCCAAAGCCGTATTAAAGCCTTGGCGGGTGGTGGCACTAAAATCCCCTGACAAATCTTCCTTATTGGCGAAAGCCAGACAATGAATGAGGATATCCAGCTTATCCCACTGAGATGCGATCGCCTCGAATGCCGCATCAATTTGTCCATCGTCCTGAACATTACAGGGCAAAAATATGCTAGGTTCTAGGGGTTCCACCAATTCCCGCACTTTCTTCTCAAAGCGCCCCTTCTCGTCTGGTAGATAGGTGATCCCCAAGGAAGCACCAGCTTGGTGGAGTTGTTGGGCGATACCCCAGGCAATGGAACGATTGTTAGCAATTCCGGTAACTAGAGCATTTTTTCCTGTCAGATTCAGCATAATAACCTATCGTGAAGTGGCCTGTATTTTCCAATCGGGGATAAAATAGTCTGAGTTGTCTTCCGAACAGAACCCAAGCTGCGCGAGTTGATTCCATTCCAGGACGATCGATATGCCTTTAGCGCATCTAGAATGAGAATTTAGCTGGACTCAAGACGAAATTAACCCTTCAATCAATTATGTAGCAAATCGTACAAAAAACAATCGGAGACTCAGATTAAGTATTCTTGAATACAGTTATCAGTTTGGTATTAAATAGGTTCCTAAAGAACCCACTGCATAATTCCTGACAGAAATATAGCAGGGGATGGGTGAATAAAAATCGTATTTTACCAGATTTAGGTAGTAATACCAAAGTTGAGCGACAATTTAATGACACCAACTCAGCAAGCCTTTGGCGAAAAAGGAATGGATAGGGTAGTGACGCAAAATAGACCACTAGCAGCCGTCTTCCGGCAAATGAGCGGAGGCTCATTTCCTCCGGTAGTTGAAAATTTTGAGCGGGGTAAGACAATTTTTTTCCCTGGCGATCCCGCAGAAAGGGTATACTTTTTGCTCAAAGGCGCAGTAAAACTCTCTAGAGTTTACGAGGCGGGGGAAGAAATCACGGTAGCTCTGTTACGTGAGAACAGCGTGTTTGGTGTTCTATCCTTGATTACAGGACACCGTTCGGATCGGTTTTACCATGCGGTTGCCTTTACACCTGTGGAACTTCTCTCTGCCCCTATCGATCAGGTTGAGCAAGCATTGAAGGAAGATCCTGAATTATCAATGTTAATGCTGCGCGGGCTTTCTTCTCGAATATTACAAACGGAAATGATGATCGAGACATTGGCGCACCGGGATATGGGTTCCCGCTTGGTGAGTTTCTTACTGATTCTGTGTCGAGACTTCGGGGTACCGACTACCGATGGTATCACGATTGACCTCAAGCTCTCCCATCAGGCGATCGCAGAAGCCATCGGCTCAACCCGCGTTACTGTCACCCGTTTGCTTGGAGACTTGCGTACTGACAAAATGATCTCTATTCACAAGAAAAAAATTACTGTTCACAATCCGGTAGTTTTAAGTCAGCAGTTTACTTAAGTTGATAGTTGATAGTTGACAGTTGATAGTTACTCAAATTACCCAACTGTTCATTGTCAACTGTCCATTGTCCATTATCTAGGGTTTGCTGAAAAAGTCTTTTCGTGAGGGGAGGGTGTGGGGTGTGGGTTTTTTGGTGTGGGGTTTGAAGAGTTTTCTGGGAGGCAATTTTCTAGTTTAAGTTAAAAACTGTATGAATTTTGA
>DOIX01000412.1:534-2576 GCA_003511885.1 Cyanobacteria bacterium UBA11153 | reverse complement strand
GCCCTGCCTTACTAAGGGGGGTTAGGGGGATCGATGTGTAGCACTATTTTAGGAAATTGGTATAATGGACAAAAATTTCCTTCACCCACCAGAATTTAGATCCAGCTTACCCCTTTTGCAGATGGGTTAGGGCATGTCTTCAAAGAACTTACGTTATTATATAAGGATCGATTCTAGAATAATGAAGCTGATATTTATATGCCCAAAATTCAACAAAACCATGGTTACCGGAAAATAAAGCGACGGTTATTTTTAGTTATCCTTGGTTTCGTAACGGGTGAAGTCTTGGCTGAATATTTGGCTGTCCCACAAAATCGCCATAATTTTTTCCAACTCGTCAGTCAAACCTTGGCAAAACTATTAGGTTTTAAATCAATACCATCTCAACCGATTCAGAATAATTCTATCCCCACTACTCCTGCTCCTCAATCTGTCTCTGTCAAACCCAGTCCAACTCCTAAAACTATTAATTCGCAACAATCACCAAAATTAACTAAGGTATCGCAAAAAAAATCACGCCCCATCCAAGTAAGTCGCAAAACTATCGCTGGAGTGAGTTTTTATCAGACTACTATCGATTTGCAAGATCCAGAAATTTTTATGACTATTGGCTTGGCTAATAATGCTACTGTCGCTAATACGATGCAAGCGACTCAGGGAGATGAGTCTTTTGCCAAAATGGTGGCACGTTACAAGGCGGCTGTAGTTGTCAATGGCACTTTTTTTGGTAAAGATGAAAAGCAAGCAGTCTTGGGGAATATGGTGGCAGGTGGAAAATTTTTGAAATACAGTATGTGGGAAAATTATGGGACTACATTAGGACTAAAAGTTGGTAATAAACCGGAGCTGATTACGGCACGGAAAGAAGGTAAGCCGGAATGGAATGAACACTGGTTTTCGATTACTTGCGGGCCGAGATTGCTCGATAAAGGAGAAGTTTGGTTAGCACCTTTATCAGAAGGATTTAAAGATTCTCATGTTCTTAATGAAGCTTCTCGGAGTGCTATTGGGTTTGATGCTTCGGGAAGTAAGCTATTTTTAGTGACTTTTCTGAATAGTTTATCGTTGAAACAAGAAGCTGATATTATGAAAGCTATTGGTTGTAGCGAAGCGATGAATTTGGATGGTGGTGCTTCTTTGGGTTTGGCACATCAGGGAAAGGTTTTGGTTTCGCCGGGACGGAATCTCACAAATGTTATTGTAGTTTACGATCGCGAATTCCCTGCCCCAGCCGCGTTGAAAATGTCTTGGCAGCGCTTTCAAAATGGGGAACGCCCTGTTTTTCCCAATTGAGGGGATGGGGAGAGAGGCTTCTGAGAAGATGGGGGATTATTTTTGATGTTTGACTCGATCGGGTGGGTTGGGATTGGTGAAATAATGGCTAAAGTGTTTGGATTTTTGATGGAATTGTGGAGGAAAAATGAACATTCGCATTGGTAATGGTTACGATATTCATAAATTAGGTACGGGCAGGCGTTTAATTTTAGGTGGGGTGGATATTCCTCATGAGGTAGGATTAATAGGTCATAGCGATGCGGATGTTTTGACTCACGCGATTATGGATGCGATGTTGGGTGCGTTGAGTTTGGGCGATATTGGTCATTATTTTCCACCTGATGATGCTAAATGGGCGGGGGCTGATAGTTTGGTGTTATTAAGGCAAGTTAATGAGTTGGTGCGATCGCGCGGGTGGCAGATTGGTAATATTGATTCGGTAATTGTGGCGGAACGTCCGAAGCTTAAGCCTCATATTACCACGATGCGCGATCGCCTTTGTGCTACTTTGGAGTTAAAACCCGATTGTGTCGGTATTAAAGCTACTACTAATGAAAAGTTAGGCCCTGTGGGGAGAGAAGAGGGAATTGCTGCTTATGCTGTGGCTTTATTGGTTAGCAATTAGGGGCTAGGGGCTAGGGGCTAGGGGCTAGGGAAGAAAGCTGTCTAATTAGGGCTTGCTATATAAATCTTTCTCCTTGACGGCAATTAGATAAGAGTGCTGTCTTCAGTTAGTGAAAAGTGCCAGGAATAGGAGTTACACCCCT
>DOIX01000412.1:0-150 GCA_003511885.1 Cyanobacteria bacterium UBA11153 | reverse complement strand
AACCGCCAGGGCGGTTGCTATACAGTTTATCGCAGTGCCCGCCCTAGTTACACAATTGGAAATGGATGCTTGATTGAGAGGATTTTAGATTGTTTATGCTGTAACCACACCAGCGAGAAGTGCTATAATACCAATTTCATGTTTGTTGTG
>DOIX01000411.1:999-3448 GCA_003511885.1 Cyanobacteria bacterium UBA11153 | reverse complement strand
AAGACTTATTCAGCAAACCCTAAGTAATTCAAACTAACCACATCCGTGTTATTGCGGAATTCATCAAATCTTTATCTAAAAACTCAATAAATTTACCTAAACTTCATATAGATTGCGTCTATATCGAATTAGGATTGGGTAAGAGATGAGTTAGAGAGATATATGAAAAAACTCAATTTAGGCTTATGTTTGTGCTTAATGCCTCTGGTAACTGGCTCTGTATTGGCAGCCTCACCTACTCTGGCAGCTACTATAGCATCTTCTCAAGCCAGAGTCAATATTGGTAATTTCAGCCACCACCCTTTCGACGTTAATGCAATTACTAACACCAATACTCATACTATTGCTACTCAGGGGAATGTTACGGCAGATGCTAACGCAGAGGCGGTTTTCCCATTCAATCCATCTTTGCCAGAAAAACCAGCTTTCAATACATCTTTAAGTCAAGCCAGTGGTGCAGGATTGGGCTACTTCGGTTTAGCACAAAGCCATGCAGCACTAATCGGTTACGATTTTGTTGTTGAAGGTAACAACAATTTCTCTTTTGATTTTCAGGCATTTTTAGATTTAAACACATCTATCGATGATTCCTCATTTGAACATGCTAATGCGGATGGAGGTGTATCTTTACAGTTGTATGATACAACTGACTCAAATAATTGGCTTCTCTTGGATACATTCAGTCTTGATGGCAGATTGGCTACGTTAGGAAATCGTGATTTTCTTGACTATTACAAAACTAATAGCATAACTTTCGATCCTAGCAAAACTAGTTTTGAAAGTTCTTTTGGCGTAACTAAAGAATCTGCCAAGGCTTCTGTTGTGGGTAAATATTCCCGTCATTTCGATCGTTTCACTTCCCTCACTTTAATCGAAGCTAAGGGTAATCAAGTTACCGTTAAAGCTAAAGTACCGGAACCTTCTAGTTTAATGGGTTTACTCCTCTTTGGTTTGGGAGGAATTAGCTATGGTTTAAAAAAGAAAAATTAGTAGCACTTGACGATGCAGTACTACTAGCAAGTTCATCATCAAAAATCTTGACTGTTACTTTTTGACTAATTTTAACCCCACTTTCACCTGATGAGAAAGCGATGCTCTTCCCTTGGGCAAATCTCCTGCCATCAGGTGAGATTATCCTTTGAATTAAGATTCGTTTTTGTTTCATAACCTTATGGCAATCACCATAATTGTCAACTATAGCGCTACGCATTAAAGTTAGGACATATTCTCAAACTACGTTGTTCTTAATTCAGGATTGAAGTTAAAACAACGTCCTAACCTGTCTTGGTAGTGCTATATCAACTATCAATTATCAACTATCAACTATCAATTATCAACTATACCTGAGATAGTTAATCTCGCTATCCAACCATTCCTGAAACATGCGATCGCGAATTTCTTGATATCTTTGGGGTGTTAACTCAGCCCGGACAAACTTTTCAACCATAAACAGATGATAGCCTAAACCTGTTTTAATTGGCCCAATGACTTCTCCGGGTTGGGCACCAAAGACAGCCGCAGCGATATCTGGCTTTAAATGCCAACGGGAAAGCCTCCCCTCAAAACCGCATTGATGTCTGCGCTTTTCGTCAATATCATAGAGGCGGGCGGCATCATAAAAGCTGATTTCTTGCTCGGCGATTTCATAAAATAGTTCTTGCGCTAGTTTATCGTTGGATACAATAATTTGATAGACAATTGCTTCGTCAAAATTAATCCGATTCTGAGCGAAAAACTTTTCTACCTCCTTGCCAAACAGAAAATCAGCTAACTTATTAGATAGGATGCGATCGCAAATTCCGGCTTCCCAATCTTCTGGTGCCATCATTTGCTCGTTTAGCCAAGCTAAAGTATCTGAGGCTTTCTCCAAACGCTTTTCATAACGCTGGCGATTAGCCTCAGCCTGGATTTCTTCTGGGGCAACTATCAATCCTCGCTCTCGAGCCGCTTTATTGATAATGGTTTGAGATAAAATTCTTAAATGAACTTCCTTCAGTTGACTATTTCTTTTCAGGAAGCCAATAATTTGCTCCAGCTCTACTGTTACTCCTAAATTTTCTTTTTCGGCAATCATTTATTTAGGCTCAACTTGAACAATTCTCAATCCTAAACCTGGGAAAACTCTACTCCCTACTCCTCTTACCTCATAGGTAACTCCTCCTTCTGCTTCACTCACAGAATTATCCTCAGCATGACTCTCGCTACTGCTTTGATTGCTACTGTTATTTGGTATAAAATTTGGCGAGGTAAAGGCACTGATGGATGTGGTTACTGATGGTAAATTTGTCGTCGGAATTAATTGAGGTGGAATGACTCTTGGCGTAATTCCGGTGGGAATTGTTACAGTAGCAGGTGAATTCGTCGCGCTAGTTGTTACAGGTGCGGTTACTGTAGGAATCGTCGTGTTAGGATTTGCTGTAGTAACTGTTGGATTGATTGCATTCGGATT
>DOIX01000411.1:461-774 GCA_003511885.1 Cyanobacteria bacterium UBA11153 | reverse complement strand
GTTGGATTGATTGCATTCGGATTTCCTGTCGTTACTGTGGGAACAGGATTGATTGTATTCGGATTTCCTGTGGAAACTGTAGCAGTCGCATTCGTTGTATTGGGATTTCCTGTAGAGGCAGTTGCTGTGGCACTACTACTACTAGAAGTTGCGGTAGGGGAAGTTGCATTGGCACTGCTACTACTGGGATTACCTGTAGATGAATTAGCTGAAGCACTGCTATTGCTACTACTACCAGAATTACCTGCTACTGAAGAAGAGCTAGATTGGCTTTCGCTACTACTAAAACTACCATTTCCATTTCCATTTCCAG
>DOIX01000411.1:0-250 GCA_003511885.1 Cyanobacteria bacterium UBA11153 | reverse complement strand
ACCATTTCCATTTCCATTTCCAGGTGGTTGCACTGGAGGAAGATTAGGAATTCCTGTGAATGTAAATGTACCATTAGGATTTTGGGTAAATCCTGGCGGGATAGGATTGGCATAGGATGGAGAAGCAACAACGATTCCTATGCTTCCAATCAGATTAAAACACCAAATGTATCTAAGATTTCTAATCATTGCCAGCTCCTGAGTTATTTGTATAACACCTAATAAGTGGATATATAGCAATCCTAAATCA
>DOIX01000406.1:10218-15087 GCA_003511885.1 Cyanobacteria bacterium UBA11153 | reverse complement strand
TGTCAAGCTCAAAACCTAATTTTTGGAGATGTATATTATGGAAGCTTTCATCCCCTGGTTTCTCACCAGGGGATGAAAGCAACTCAAAGGATTGATCCTTTCGTGTCCTTGTCAATCTTCTGAACTGTTAGAAAATGCTTCGCCCCTAAACTATTCAAAATTGATCGCTAGGGGCTAGGGGCTAAGGGCTAGGGACTGGGGAATAGGGAATAGGAAGTAGGAAAAGAAAGATCGATAATCAGGGGTTTCAGGAGTAAATAATGTCCTGGGTACATTGGGAGTTGCGATCGATGAGACAGTTGTCAGTAAATTGAGGAATAGCAGTAACTGTGTTACCTCAAGCCAATCGACTTAAACACAGAAGAGATTTTCAGGCGGTTTATCAAAAAGGGATTCGTCGCTCGGGACGTTATTTTACCTTGCGGGGATTGCGGCAGCGTCGGAAAATCCCCAAACTAGCGATCGCAGTTACATCCCAATCCATGGTAGTCAGTCAGCCACCAACTCGAATTGGCATATCCATCAGCCAGAAAGTTAGTAAAAAAGCCGTAGTGCGGAATCGGATTAAACGGCAGATTCGGGGGGTACTGCGGCACTTGTTACCACGGATATTACCCGGTTGGCATCTAGCGATTGTAGTGCAACCAAGAGCAGTAACGTGCGATTATGCAGAATTTTTGCGAGAATTAGAGCAGTTGTTGGCAGAAGCAGAGGTAATCGATGGGAATTAGAGAAGATGTTTTTTACGAGGGAGGACCTCATATTGGGGATCTGATATTTAATATTCTGTTAGGGTTCACAATTATTGCCTTGCCTCTGACATTTGGAGCGCTGGCGCGGGCACTGTGGCTGCGCTATCGTATTACAGATCGGCGTATTTCCATCACCGGAGGTTGGCAAGGACGCGATCGCACTGATATTGTTTACTCAGAAGTCGCCCAGATTAGAAAAGTCCCCCGTGGTTTGGGGTTTTGGGGAGATATGGTTGTCACCCTCAAAGATGGCAGTCGTTTAGAATTGCGGGCAATTCCCCGATTTCGGGAAATTTACGACTATATTGCCGAAAAAGCAGCACAGAAAACGGGTAAACCGATTGACTCAGTGAAGGCTTAGACTTTCCTCCCCCCTTTAGCAAATGCGCGGCGCGCCACTCCAACCAATTGGCAAGGCAAACCAGTCTCGCATTTTGCTCAATCTTCGATAGATTAGATGCAGAAAACTTTACATTGCTGAGTTAGACTTTATACGAATGGACTTTGGTATCGGGTTTCTTTCCAACAACGTTATGCTGCCAATCCTGGATTTATTTTACGGGATTGTGCCCAGCTATGGTCTCGCCATCGTGGCGCTGACTCTAGTAATTCGCTTTGCTCTCTATCCCCTCAATGCGGGTTCGATTCGCAATATGAGGCGGATGAAGATTACTCAACCGCTGATGAAAAAGCGGCAAGAAGAAATTCAGAAACTCTATGCCAATGACAAGGTAAAACAGCAGGAGGAAATGAGCAAACTCTTTCAAGAGTTTGGTAATCCCCTGGCTGGGTGTTTGCCAGTATTGTTACAAATGCCCGTATTGTTTGCCCTATTTGCTACATTGAGGGGTTCTCCATTTTCTGACGTTAACTATCCAGTTAACATCCAAATCTTGCCCAGAGAACAAATGGAGTTAGTTCAACCTCAAGCTTTTGCTACTAAACCGCAAAATATTTACATAGCTGATGGAGTTCATGCCCCAGTAGCTGCTATAATACCAGGAGGTAATCGCTTAATAGTTGGCGAAAAAACCCAAATTGAGTTTAAGACAACAGAAGGGAAAGCTTTCACAGAATTATTAGCAGACTATCCCGATACGGAAATTGTACCCAAGTGGACAATTACGAAAGGAGCAGATCTGATTAAAATTAATGAGGACGGTACTCTAGAAGCAATCGCACCTGGAGACGTAACCCTTACAGGAACAATTACTGGACTTGCTTCCAACAGAGGATTCTTATTTATTGATGCCTTGGGTAGAGTTGGTGCTTTTGAACCAGATGGCACTATCCACTGGGATATTGTGGGGATGATTCTCTTCTTTGGCGTTAGTTTGTACATCAACCAAGTACTGACAGGTCAGAATAATAATAACGATCCTGCTTCCGCCCAGCAAAATACGGTGAATAAGATTACCCCAGTCATATTTTCAGGGATGTTCTTCTTTTTCCCCCTCCCTGCTGGTGTTCTGATGTATATGGTAATCGCTAATATTTTTCAGACAGCACAAAGCTTCATTTTAATGCGAGAGCCTTTGCCGGAAAACATCCAAAAGATGGTGGAAGAACAAGAAAAAGAAGCAAAATTGGCGAATAGAGAAGCCCTGCCATTTGAGCCAAAAGCAGCCAAGAAAGAAGAAAAGCCAACAGAAAAACGTACCGCACCAGCATCCCAATCTAAGGGCGTGAAAAAAGAAGAAAAGCCAAGGGCAAAGCCGACTACACAACCATCTCAGTCTCAAGGTGTCAAGAAACAAGAAAAACCTGCAAATCGTCGCGATTCTCTGCCTTTTGAGAACAAGCGTTCTAAGAAAAAGCCGTAAAGGTATTATTTATGAGCAATCAACTCGGACACCGGGGTAAGGAGTGGCTGGAAAAACTTCTGGACTTATCAGGATTATCAGCAGATGTAAAGGTGACAGATGGTGAGAATTCAGGAGAAACTCGACAAAGTTACTGGTTAACTATCGACGAAACTCAACTGACATCTTTACAAATCCACACCTTAATTGGACCAAAAGGTGAGGTACTTGATGCAATTCAGTATCTCGCTAATTCAATTCTCAATTTAGCCCATGAAGAAGGGGATCAAGCCGCCTATACTGTTGAACTAGGTGGCTACCGCCGCCAACGTCAAGAGGAACTTCAATCATTAGCAACCCGTGCTGCTCAACAAGTACGGGCAACGGGTGGAGAAGTTGAGCTGACATCTCTATCATCGGCTGAGAGAAGGCAAATTCATACATTCTTACAAGATTGCGATGATTTGGAAACTCAAAGTCGGGGACAGGAGCCAGATAGGCGTTTAGTTATCCGTCTGCGATGATCGTTCAAGTTGCTAATGGTTAATGGTTAATGGCTAATGGCTAATTGTAGGTTGCGTTGTTCATGGCGACAATTTTAAGTTGTGAAAATTTTGGACTAGAAGATTAGTTATTAGCTATTAGCCATTAGCATTTATCATCGTTTCTCGATGAAAATTATTGGTCGATCGAGTGAGATATCATGGAAGCAATACATATTCCGTTTCTGCTCAAACTACCACAACATACAGATGTTATTGAGGTAAATGAGTCTATTGAGGGGTTAGAGACTCTGACTCCAGTGCGAGGAAGATTGGAAGTCACCCATGAGGGAAATTATCTGGATGTATCGGCTGAAGCTGAGACTATTATTACATTAACTTGCGATCGCTGTTTGAAACAGTATAACCACCGTTTAACCTTAAATATCTCGGAATTAGTTTGGTTAGACTCTTCAGCTAATGAACCAGATAATGGTCCTCTAGAAAGGGAAATTTTGTTAGAAGATTTGGTAGAAACTTTGCACCCTCAAGGGTATTTCGATCCAAATATTTGGCTGTACGAACAACTTTGTTTGGCAATTCCACCACGGCAGTTATGCGACTCTAAGTGTGCGGGAATTCTGGCTACTGAGCGGGATACGGCAAGTTCAACCGATGGACTCCATCACTCCCCGACGGATAGGAGATGGCAGGCTTTGGAAATTTTCAAAGGAAAACTTCCTAGCTAGGGCAGGGTGTGGGGCAATTTTCCATTTTAAGCTAGAAAGCCCATAAATTTTCAGGGGTGTATCAAAAATGGAGCATTTCCAAATCTTTCAGTACAGCGGCAACTGATTGATATCGATCCGGAAAATTATATCGCACCATATTCTCCAAAATCTTACCGAATTCTTCACTAACGTCCGCGAGATTGCGCCAATTAACATCACCCGTTTCTGGAGAAATAGGGAGCTGATGGGGGACAATACCTGTGAGAGCTTGAACGCCAATCATCCCCACTGCATAAATATCACTACTAAAAGTAGGATGCCCTGCATATTGTTCTGGTGGAGAATAACCGCGAGTACCTACGGCAACGGTGACATTTTCTTGGTTGGTCAAATGTTGGGGCTGAATTTCTTTAACAGCACCAAAGTCAATCAAAACAATTTTACCATCTGCTTCGCGACGAATAATATTACTGGGTTTGATGTCTCGGTGAATGACGCTATTTTTGTGAATAAATAGAAGAATCTCTAAAATATCTTTCAGTAATTGCGCAACTTCTATTTCTGGCAATCGCCGATCCACGGGAAGTTCATCGCTAATTGAATCCCCTTTAACATATTCTTCAACTAGGTAGAATTCTCGTTCGTCTTCGTCTTCAAAATAGGCTAATAATAGAGGTATCTGTGGATGAGAACCCAACTTTTCTAAAATTTCTGCTTCTGTATTAAATAGTCGTCTGGCTATAGCGAGAAATTTTTGATCTTGACGCGCAGGTTTTAACTGCTTAATTACACATTTAGGTTTGCCCGGTCTTTGAAGATCTTCTGCTAAATAGGTAACTCCAAATCCACCAGAACCCAAAATCCGATTAATTTTATAACGTCCGCCTCGGATATGAGGATTTTTTGATTTTTTGACTGGAGTAGTAACGGGTTGGACAATAGTTTCGGAATCCCAAACGGCTGTTGAATCCCCATCGGGCGCGATCGCAGTTGCGTCGTCGTCTTCTGTCAGACTTTCTCTGATGAGCGATGAGGTTACTGGCGTTGTCTCTAAGTCATTAGCTGTCAGTAAATCGTTTCTGGTTTGTAAGTCATTAGCTGT
>DOIX01000406.1:313-9828 GCA_003511885.1 Cyanobacteria bacterium UBA11153 | reverse complement strand
TCGTTGCTGGTTTGTAAGTCATTAGTTGTCAGTAGCTCGTTGCTGGTTTGTAATCCACTTATGGACTGTAAATCATTTCTGGGTTGTAAATCATTTCTGGTCTCTTTTAATAGAGCTTGCAGGGCAATAATATTACGATCTCTTTCCGAGACTAGGCGAGCAAATTCGGCACGTTCTTGTTGACTTTGGTAGGCTGTATAACCTAGGACACCAGTACCGCCAAGAATCAAACCCAAACAAGGTGCTGCGACAGGAACCCATCCCGATGCCAAAAATAAGGCGATGGAGGTTCCCCCCAAAAGAGTCAGTGCGAGTGTTTCCAATACCATGAGTTGTCCGGGATGGCGCACAACTCGTACCAGAATACCGCCAGTCAGAGACCAAACCCAAATCCACAAAATTTCTCCCCATTCCGGCAAAAACCACCATAATTTGCTGCCATCAATAACAGTACTGAGGATTTGACTGATAATTTGACCATGGATCGTAACACCTGGCATTTTCTGAATTTTTTGCCCTTTTGTGCTATAGGGAGTAAAAAAGGTATCTTTTTCACTGGGGGCACTCACCCCAACTAAAACAATCCGATTTTTGACTAATTTCGGATCGATGCGATGATTGAGAACCTCGCTAATGGTGACGGTATCTGCCAAGTTGTCAGGAGAGCGATAATTCAATAAAATTTGATAACCGCCAGCATCTGCTTTTTGGTAGCTGCCTGAATTTGGTAAGAGGGGTTTAAAGATGGCTTTACCCAGCTTCAGTTGTTCTATGCCATCTTTCTGGATGTTTTCCGGTTCAATTCCCTTGGTTTTCAGGTAGCGCCATGCGAGCTGAAAGGCAAAGGAAAGTTTGGTAGTACAACCTGATTTAATTTGCTTGTGGTGAAACAATAGCGCCCGACGGACAATGCCACCTTCATCAAACACCAAATCGGCAAAACCAGCTTGGGCTTCCGGTATTCCTGGAGGTGGTGGCGTACCTGGATTTTTGGGATCCGGAAGTTGACAAATGGGAATAATGTGAGGGTTTTTTTGAAACTGATTCAATAACTCGGCGTTACCTGGCTCCATCGGGACATCGCGCAAGATATCCAAGCCAATAGCGGCTGGTTGATACTGCTCTAAGTTCCTAAGAGTGCGAGCAATTAAACCATCATTGATGGGATATCCCAAAGCATGAATATCGGCTTCCGTTACTTCTACCACCAAGAGACGGTTGTCTGGTGGTAATGCTGGTCGCAGTTGTACCATGCGATCGTAGGCATTTAGTTCTAACGGCTCGATTATTTCCATTTGCCGCCCTAACACGACTAACCCAGTTGCGGCGATACTGGTTACTAATGCTGGGCGACGTATCACCCAGCTACCAATCTCTTTGATTTGGGACAAAACCTGAGATAGAGCACGAAGTGCTGGTGTGTTTGCACATTTAGACATGGATGGTTAATCGGGAGGCTATAAGATCGCTTGTACTGTAACGGAGCCAGAGCGCACTGTTATAGTTTGTCAAATCTCTGACTTACTAGAGCAGTAGAGGATTTGTTAGGTTCCCCCTGTATTGAGTTGGGAAATTTAATTTGATTTATTGAGGCATCTGTATGTTTTCAACAATCCTGGGCTAAGATCCGGATTGTTTTGAAAATCCTGCCCTAAACTTTGCTGCCACAGGTGGGATTTTTACCGAAGATGCGATTTTGCCTAGCCAATCAAATTAAAAAAAGATAATCAAACTCCTATTCTGTGGAATTGAAAACTTAGTTTTTGAAAATTATTATTTTTATCCCAACTACCACATCGGTATTGACAGGAATAACTTGATGAATAGTTGACAATTGACAATTGTCAATTGTCAAAGGATGAAGTCTCGATTTAGACTTCAAATTCAAGCTTTGAGACTTCACCCTTGAGACTCAATCCTGGAGAATCCTTAAGGATTCTTGAGATTTCCTCCTTCACCCTGGACTCTACTTTTCAGTCATTGTCCATACCCCATCCCAGTCATCTGGTGGGGGGTTATTGACAAAGTGCTGACTCCGTTCCATTTGCAACTTAGCTGATTTATCTTTGGGATCGAGTTCCTCTACAATGGTAGCAAACTCGTTCCAAGCTTTACGAAACTGTCGATCTAAGTATAATTTTCGACCTTTATGGTAAAGATCGATAATTTTTTCCCTTTCAGCAGTAATTGGTTCGGAACAAAGCTCTACGACTTCATAGATTCTTACGGGATCGTTTTTTCCTTTGACTCGAATACAGTCAAGCTCTCTGTGCCAGATTAGATCCTTACAAGGTGCAAAGGTGTATTCGCTAATGATAATGTCACAGCCATATTGTTTGCTGGCACTTTCCAAGCGAGAACCTAAGTTTACTCCATCACCGATGGCCGTAAATTCCATCCGTTTGCTGGAACCAATGTTACCGCTAATCACGCTATCGGAGTTAATCCCCATCCCAATGTTGATTTGTTCTTTATTTTCAGAGCGACGACGGGCATTAAAGTCTGCTAATCGGTGGCGCATTTCCACTGCTGTTTGGACTGACCTCCAGGCGTGATCCGGTAGGGGTAAGGGGGAACCAAAGACAGCCATGATGGCATCGCCGATGTATTTATCGAGGGTTCCTTTATATTTAAAGATGGCCTCTACCATGGACTCAAAATATTCGTTGAGCATACTGACTACCTCTTCGGCCTGAAGTTTTTCAGTTAGGGTAGTGTAGCTGCGAATATCGGAGAAGAGTACGGAAACTTCTTTGCGATCGCCTCCCATTTTGGCTTCGCCGCCTTTGAGCAACTCTTCTGCTACTTCTTGGGTCATGTAGCGATACATGGTTGTTTTGAGGCGTTTCTCGTCGCTGATGTCGTCCATTACTACCAATGCACCGTAGACGTTGCTGGCATCGGAGGCATCGGCGATGGAGTTGATGGAAAGATGAACGCTGTGTTGTTCTTCTTTGCTGGGAGGTACTAGGGTTTGATCGGGGTAGTATTGATTGCGGGCTTTTTCGTCTTGGGCTGCAATGGCATCAGCAAACCATTTTTTAAAGTCGCCATCTTTAATTTTGACTAGATCTGGTACAGATAAACCTTCAATGTTGTCTTCTTTACTAAAACCTAGTAATTGTTTGGCACTTTCATTGGCGGCAATTACTTTACCAGATTTATCGGTGGAAATTACTCCGTTAGTCAAACTTCGGAGGATATCTCGCTGCATCTGCTCTTGTTGTTTGACGGTGGCAAACAATTTGGCATTTTGCAGGGCGACACCTGCTTGGATATTGAAGGCTTCCATAAAAGCGATATCGCTTTGATCGAAACTTGCCTTCCAGCATTCTGGTGCAGCAGGCCAATCTTCTGGATTGTACGGGGGGAATTCACCTTTCTTTTTCTTGTTTACCAATTGAGTAACGCCGATCAATTCCTTATCGGCGTTATAAACTGGCATACAGAGTAGGCTGCAGGTGCGGTAACCATTTTCCCGATCCAGCCTTTTTGATGTGGTTGAATCGGGATGATCGTACAAATCGAAGGGGATATTCAGAACTTCAGGTGTTTTCCCCACTTGTCCGACAAAGCCTACACCCATGGGGACGCGCATTTCCCTCTTCGAGCCATCTGGGAGGGATATTTTCGTCCATAAGTCGTTGCGATCGCGATCGATCAACCATAATGTCGATCTATCTGCGTTCATCAATTCTTTGGCTTCATCCATCACTCGTTTCAGAGTGTCTTCTAAATCCAAACTTGCCTTGCTTAAGGATTCTGTGGCTTTAATCAGAGCATTCGCTGCTCGCTGCTGCTGAGTTGCCAGATAGAATGATTTGGAGGACTCCAGAATCAAGCGAATCGATGGGGCAAATTCCTCAAACAGTTTTTGATCTGTCTCTGTAAAACCCCCGCGATCGATTTTTTCTTCTAGGGGGGCATCAGGTTCGTGTTGACTTTTTAACTTGTTGAGTAATTGGACTACAGCGACCAAACCACCCTGTTCGTTCAACAGGGGCATGGTCAACATCGTATAAGTACGGTATCCGGTTTTTTTATAGAGCTTCTTGGAACCCTCGGAACGCGGATCGTCAAAGAAATCGTAGGGAATGTTGACAACTTTCTTAAAAGTCGCCACTTCTCCCGCAATCCCTTGATCTGCGGGGATGCGGATTTCTATGGTTTTGCCATTTCCTCCCTCTGCTACGATTGAAAATAATTCATTTTTGTCTTCATCCAGTAGAAAAATAGTCGTTCTATCTGCACCTAGTAGTTCGGCTGTCTTCAATGTAATGGCATTTAACATTTCTTGAAGAACTGTTTCAAACCCTTGGCTGGTTAGCAGCATCGATAGGGTTTGATGTACCACTTCGAGTTTGCTTTCCACTCCCGCCACAACTTCTATGAAAGTCTCCTTCGTCAAGGGAGCGAGAAAGGTGGTAAAAGTTCCTGTGGTAGTGGTTAATGCACCAGAGGCAGATGTTGCTGGTTTTTCGGGCACAATCCCGTCTGACGATTGAGCAGGAATATCAATGGTTGTCCCATTAAACTCCGCAGCCGACGGTGTAGAAATTGCAGTTGTCATATCTCTTTTTCAGGGTCAGAGAGCTTTCCTGGCATAGGAATAAGAGTACTCTATAGGTTTAAGATTTACCACTGTCGATTTCTTATGCTCAGTGAGCTAATTCTAGACTATTCTGCTGGAAGTGGGGAACGGGGAATGGGGAATGGGGAATGGGGCTAAATACCCATTTCTGCACTGACGCGCCACAGTACTGTCCTGCTCCCTACTTCGGGTTTGCTGAAAAAGTCTTTTGGTGAGGGTGGGGATAGTTGATAAGCTGCGGCGCATCTAAATTGGATAGTAAATTTATCGAAAGGGGTGTGGGGTGTAGGGAGTGGGGATATACAAATTAAATGCGTAGCAGCTTAGTTGATAGTTGATAAAGGTTTCAGACTTACACGGTCAGCCCTACTTCCGACTCCTTATTCACCTCAATTTTGCTTTGTTGAGGAGTGATTCGGCAAAAGTCATGGCTTCTTCACCTGATTGCCCTCCTGCGAGAAGGGCTATTTCTTCTTGTCTGTGGGATAGTTTGTCTAGGTGGCTAACCCGAACTACTGTCCTTTCTAATGCACTTTCTGTCTCGGTGATGGGTTGGTCAAAGTCTATAATGGGTCGATCTTGGCGGTGGGCTAAGGTGAAGAAGGCGGGATCGATGATTTGTTTATCGACGCGGAAATGTCTATCTGCCATGGCGGCGATTAGGGGTTGGTGGGTGACGCACAGTACTTGGTGTTGTTGGCTGAGTTGGTGGAGTCTTTCTGCGATCGCTCCTGCTACTCTGCCTGATACTCCGGCATCGATTTCGTCGAAAATTAGGGTTTCTCTTTCTTGGCTGCTGCTGGAAAAGCAGGATTTTAATGCTAGTAGGAAACGGCTCATTTCTCCACCTGATGCGGTGGCGGATAGGGGTTGTAAGGGTTCGCCTGGATTGGGTGAAAAGGTGAATGTTACTTTATCTGCACCGCTGCCATTGGGGGTAATGGGTTCGATGGCTACTTGAAATTGGACTTTTTCCATGGCTAGAGGTTTTAATTGGGCGATTAGTTGTTTTTCTAGTTCGCTTCCGGCTTGGCGACGCAGTTGGGTAAGGTTGTGACAATGGTCGATTAGGGTTTTTTGGCAAAGGGCGTACTTTTTTTCTAAGTCTTCTAAGGATTGTCCTTCACCGCTTAATTCTGCTAGTTCTGAATATAGTTTTTCATAATGTGCGATCGCATTGGCTAGGGTTGGTCCATATTTCCGGCAAATTTGTTTGAGGGCTATTATTCTTTCTTCTACTTCTTGCAGTCGGGCTGGATCTGTTTCTAAACTATCTCCATAGGTATTAATTTGATGGCTAGCTTCTACTAGTTGAATTCTCGCCCCACTAACTAGCTCTAAAATAGATTGCAGTTGAGGATCGTATTGTACCATTTCGTTCAAGAGAGTTTCGGCTTGCCCCAACAAGTCTGCTCCGGCGGGAGAGCCGCTATCATTTTGGTATAGTGCTTGATAAATTCGATAACTATTCTGTTGTAAGTCTACGACATGGCTTAATCTCTGACTTTCTTGTTCTAGTCTGGTTAATTCTTCTGAATCGGTGAGGTTGGCGGCTTTAAGTTCATGGATTTGATATTCTAACCAATCTAATCTTTGTAATCTTTGTTGTTCTGATTGTCGCCTTTTTTCTAAGGCTTGGAATGCTTCTTGACTGGTAAGGTAGGCACTGGTACAGAGATCTCTTTGCTGTAATATGGGAGAACCGCCATAAAGATCCAAAAGTCCCCGTTGATGAGCTGGACTCATAAGTTGTACTGTTTGTCCTTGGGCAGTGATTTCGACTAAGCGATCGCGCAATTGCTCGATTAAGCGGCGATTCACTACAATACCATTAACTCGGGAGCGCGATCGCAAGTTACTTTTCTCTCCTTTGGTACTGCGACTGGCATCATTGGTAATTTCTCTACTACAAACTAACTCCCCATCCTCCAGTAAATCTATTTCTTGTTCGTTTAACCAAGCATTTAAGGAAGAGTCTATCCGAAAATTAGCTTCAATTGAGGCGCGTTTAGTTCCGGTGCGGATTGTGCGATTGCTAACTTTTCCGCCTAGGACAATATCAATGGCATCCAAAATAATTGATTTCCCGGCTCCGGTTTCCCCTGTTAATACATTTAATCCTGGGGCAAATTCTAGTTCTAATTCGTCAATCAGGGCAAAGTTTTCAATTTTTAAATATAAGAGCATGGTAATATCCAGGGTTAAGGGTGGGCAATCGATAGCCAAAATATGCAAAATTTTAATATATAGCGAGGGACTGGAGGAGCGGGACTAGAGGCTGGCGAAGAAAGCGGTATAATCAAGGCTTTGAAGAATTTAGAATGTCTTAACCGCCCGTAAGGTTGCTATATTTTGAGGATAAGAGGCGATTAGATAACTAGTCGGACAAAATTAAAGTTGCTCGTGAAGAGGGGGGAACTCTTAACGGGGAACATAGAATAGAAAGAGATTGAGCCTCTTGACAATCCTTAATTTGGTTACCAAAATTTATGTCCTGGCACTTAAGTCAGGACAAGATACAAGGGGCAACCCATTCTAGCGGAATTAGATGACTGGATGCAATTTAACACAGTTTGATTTAATCCGAGCGGTTAAAATGAACTAAAATCCGATTTTATCCGATCCAGTCGTTTTAATATAGAGAGGGGAGGAATGGAGTGAAGATGATGGAATATCAAAGTTTGCAGGATTTATACGAGGAAGATTTTTGTGATTGGGCAGAAAAGACGGCAAATATTTTGCGATCGCAAGATTGGGAGATGTTAGATTTGGAACATTTAATTGAGGAAGTATTGGATTTGAGTAAGAGTCAACAGCGCTCGTTACAAAGTCTATTACCTTTGATATTATCTCATTTACTGAAATGGAAATATTAGTCTGGACGGCGCAGTCGCAGTTCGCAAGTAACCATTAATCACGAACGACTAAATCTGGAAGAGTTACTGGCAGAAAGCCCTAGTTTGCGGCGGTTTCTGGAGGATGCGGCTTGGTTTGATCGGGTCTACCGTACTTAGTGTGCTAAAATATTATTTTAAATAATTAAGAACCAAGTTATACCTCAACTTACTCAAAAAAAGGCTATTTTTGACTTATCCTTTGCTAAGTATTCTTGCGGGACAATGGCTTCAATCATTATTTTGTAATAGTTTGGCACACTAAGTACGGTAGAACCGTTTGATCCCACTTATCTGCGATCGCGCTAAGAGGCTATGGTAGAAACTGGTTTACCAGCAGAATCTTTCCCCGTTACTTGTCCTTTTCAACTGGCGGAAATTTTAGATTTGGACTTTTATCCTGAGTCTTAGTTGGGGGATAGGAGTCCTAATTTGGCACATCTGAAAATACTGCAACAGATCAATTTATAGCGAGGGACTAGAGGCTATTGGCTCTTGGCTCAGGAAGAAAACTGTAAAATCAAGGGTTTGAGGAATTGAGAATGTCCTAACAGTCCTGGCGGTTGCTATATATGAAAACCTAATTTCTGGAGATGTCTAATTGTCAATTGTCAATTGCTATATCTGACATCTATTGTCTATGAGTTTATTGATTTAATTGTGTTTTTGTCACAAACTAGTAAGGGAGGTACGGAAAACCCTACCAAAAAAGTAGTAGTTTACATAACGTAACAAATACTCGAAGGCTGAAAGTAGCTTAACTTCGTTAAATTTATTGAAATTAATTATTAATAATTGACGATATTGCGTCGTTTCAGCGATCGTGCTAGGATAATCCAAAGGAGGGCTAATAACCTTTTGAAAAGATTATACGCTATTGCGATACACTTTAAATTTTTCTAATTTTTTTTAGAGCGTATCTTATTCGATATCCCTCTATCATTACTAAATGCACCGCCTAAAACATCTGAAATATCCAATGTATTGTGGGCTTATTTGTTAATTTCTTTACCTGATTTTTTACCCCTTCATTAGTAGCTTCTAACTGTTGCCTCAATTTTTTTTGGGCTAGGTTATATACTAACAAAAACAGCCCCATTATCATACCAATTGCTTCAACTCTCTCCGGATTTTTCACAAATACGCTTGACGTAAAAAATAACGGATTTTTGATAAATCTAAATCCTCTCTCGTTAGTTTGCTGCGCTTTGTATTCCGATAATACTTCTCGATCGGTTAATCATTTATTGTCTAATATATTTGTGGCTAATATAAATCTTCCCGCTTTGATTTTTTTCCCTGCTATCGCTGATTATTCTTGAGTATCCATTCACAACTGGAGTTTAGACTAAATCTTTTTTTGTAGCCTAAAACCATTGCTATATAAAGTTTACAGCTTATAAGAATTAAAATCATTGACAACTCCTCAAAGTCTTATCCAGAGAGGCTTTGGTGAATTAGGATGTGAAATTAGTCTAAAGTCCAGTTCACAATTTTTATCGCTTTCATTTCCGATTCTGTCTCTGATGACTTTTCTTCAACTTTTTCGCTTTTTTCTTTGAGGTTTTTCTAGGCTACTTCTACTGATATTGAACTGTTGTCTAGGTGAACGCTCTTCATTTATACTTGAAACTTTTTCGCAGCTTTTAAGGCTATTGTGGTCAATAATTTTGTTCTCCCTACTTGATGGTATTTGTCTAAGGATCTTCCTATTCTATCATCATTTAATTGTGATGGCTTTACTCCTTCTCCGATTAGATGTTCTGTTGCTTTTTATTCAAAAAATCTGTCGAACAGGTATATTGGGGCGATCAAAAACCCTAATCCATTCAAAATCATCGCTTTCATTACTTCTCCTGAGCTGACTGTTTTTTTAACTAGGGCTTGCTGTATAAGTCATTAACCTATCTCCAGCAAGACTTTGAGGTAGATCTTTTTTGCGATTGCCTTTGGCACCAGCGAAGCTGATCGCGCACAATAACAAGGATGAAAATACTTCCTCCCTGACCCCTGACCCCTGACCCCTATTT
>DOIX01000406.1:0-134 GCA_003511885.1 Cyanobacteria bacterium UBA11153 | reverse complement strand
GGCACCAGCGAAGCTGATCGCTCCCAGTAAAAGTGGTAAAATCGGACAAAATCCTTGTACCTTAACCTGGGTTCATGTACCGAAAAGCTGAGGAGACCCCCACCAGAAAATTTTGAGTTACCCTTTGGCGGAAA
>DOIX01000283.1 GCA_003511885.1 Cyanobacteria bacterium UBA11153 | reverse complement strand
TCACACATTACTGCAGAAACCGCTGTAACTGAATAAAAAAAGCGCTCTCCTGTTTGGAGGGCGCTTTTTGTTGTGTTTCTTTTACAAAATGAGCTGCTGAAAGCCCCGTCTCTTTAGAGCGGGGATGAAAGCACTTTGCAGACTAAAGTCTGCCTTCCAAGTTTTTATTAATTCAGGTAATGCCAACCTTAGCCGTTCTTGCCAATCAGGGATAGACCTCAATTCTTTGGCTAATTCTACATCCATCCTTAAACAGACTGGACTACTGATTAACGGGTTTTCTCGATTGGTCGTAAAACCTTGTTTGTTGTTTTTTTGAAATGGCATTGACAATCAACTTATAAGTTAGTATATATACATATATAACAGAAAAGTAGGCGAGACTAATTTGTACGGATGTCAACAAAATTTAATTAACCCAACTCCAGAATTAAAAGCCATCCTTGAGTTTATCTGTTCAGAGTCGCATAAGTTAACTAACTGCGGTATCTACTATGCCCGTCAGTTATTTTTCAAAACTGGTAAGTTAATTGGTAAGTACGACCTAGAAAAGGAGTACAAAACCAACAAGCATTATCAGGTTATGTACTCTCAAGCGGCACAACAGATACTAAGAACTGTTGCTGAGTCGTTTAAATCTTTCAAGGAATTAGACAAAAAATACAGTAATGGGAATTTACACTTTAAGCCAAAGCTGCCTAAATACCGTCAAGGCGCGGGCTATGCTTTGGTGACTTATCCCAAGCAAGCACTAAGACTTATTGGCAATCAAATCAAAATCCCTCTTGGTACAACGGTAAAACGCTGGTTTAAGCTTGATAGCTTCACCATCCCCATGCCTTCAAACTTAAAATTTGAAGATATCAAAGAATTGCGGATACTACCCAGAAACCAATGTTTTTATTCTGAGTTTGTCTACAAGCAAAAACCAGTATTTCAATATAACCTCGACTCAAGCAAAGCGTTAGCTATTGATTCCGGCATCAACAACTGGTTAAGCTGTGTTTCTAATGTAGGAACTAGCTTCATCATTGATGGACGTAAAGTTAAAAGCCTAAATCAATGGTATAACAAGCGAGTAGCAGCTTTCAAAGAAGGAAAACCACAAGGTTACTGGGATGACCAATTAGCTCACATCACAGAAAAACGCAATCGCCAAATGCGTGACGCTGTTAATAAAGCGGCTAGATTGGTTATTAACCATTGCATTAAGCATCAAATCGGTACAGTTGTCTTTGGCTGGAATCAGGGACAGAAACAAGAAGCCAATCTAGGCAAAACAACTCAAACTTTTGTTCAGATACCAACAGCCAAATTAAAAAAACGAATTGAGCAACTTTGTGAATGTCACGGGATTAAGTTCGTTGAGACAGAGGAATCCTACACCAGTAAGGCTAGTTTTCTAGATAATGATTTTCTACCAACATATAGCGAAAAACCCGTTCGCGAAGCGTCTCCGCAGGAGATAACGTGGAAGTCATCAGGGAAACGAGTTAAACGCGGCATGTATCGCACTGGACAAGGGATTCTAATCAATGCTGATTTGAATGGTGCAGCAAATATAATGCGCAAAGTAGAGACACAACTAGGGTTAAGCCTAGTCAAGGTCTGTAGGCAAGTCTTGACCCTTGCTACCAGATTTCGTATCTGGGAAACCAAAACTAAAAAGCGCGGTGGCACGGATTTATCCTGCCACGTAGCAACAGTTTAGAATCCCCGTGTCTTTAGACCGGGGAGAGGTCAACTACTACTCCCACCCCCCCCAATCAGCCCCGCTCCCTCAAAAAAAAATTCTTAATATAACTTAATAAAATCTTGAAGGCTGAAAGTGCCTTAACTTCGTTAAATTTATTGAGAATTATTTTTAATAATTTACGATATTGCGTTGTTTCAGCGATCGTGGTAGAATAATCCAAAGGAGGGCTAATGACCTTTAGGAATTTTTACAGTATATTCTAAGTCACTCCAATACAATATTTGATAATCTCTATATTTACTCAGTGCTAATTAGAGATCTCCAAAATATAAACTATAGTATATAGCGTTTTTCTTTATCGTGGAAATGGTGAAGTATTACGGGTAAAATATCTATGGTTTTCAGGGATCGTTGATCGCCCGAATGCTAGGCTAACGCCAAGCTAACGCTAATACCCCTACATAGATAAAATATCTTGAGATTATATTTTGGAGATGTCTATTGTAATTTGCTAAGTGCAATCGGCTTCGCTCCTGCCGAAGGCAATCGGAATTGCCATATCAATTAAAACATAAATAACCTTATGAATAAAGCCTTCGACAGTGAACTGTTAACAATGGACAGTGGACTTTTACATATCGATCTCCTGCTAACTATCAATTATCAACTATCAACTATCAACGTAAATTGTGAATACTGAATATCGATATAAAGTTGGGGGAAGTCTGGGCTTTCAAGATCCAAGCTATGTGACGCGCATGGCAGATAAAGCACTTTTTCATGCCCTAAAAGCAGGTGAATTTTGCTATGTTCTCAATTCGCGGCAAATGGGCAAATCTAGCTTGCGAGTCCGGAGTATGCAATTATTGAAGGCGGAAAATATTGCTTGTGCTGCGATTGATATGACGAGAATTGGCAGCAAAGATGTGACTGCTGATCAATGGTATAAGGGATTGGCTGCGGAATTGGAGAGAGGATTTCGGCTGATTGGTAAGATTGATAAGGATTGGTGGAAACAACAAGAGGGGCTATCTTCTGTTCAACGATTGAGTCGGTTTATTGAAGATATTTTATTGGTGAAGGTGAATGCGGATCGAATTATCGTTTTTTTTGATGAGATTGATAGTATTCTGAGTTTGAATTTTGAGATTGATGATTTTTTTGCTTTGATTCGTTCTTGTTACAATCACCGGGGAGAAAATCCAGAGTATAATCGGATTTCATTTGCTCTGTTTGGGGTGGCAACTCCTACGGATTTAATACGAGATAAAAGTCGCACTCCTTTTAATATTGGTCGTGCGATTGAATTAAAGGGATTTACTGCTTCTGAAGCTCAACCATTAATTGTTGGGTTAGAGGGAAAAGTGGCTAATCCTGAAGTAGTGTTGCAAGAGATATTATATTGGACGGGTGGACAACCTTTTTTGACGCAAAAGTTGTGTCATTTAGTGGTTAATTCGGCGATGAGGATTGGGGCTGATAGTGAAAAAGAAGCGGTGGCAAAATTAGTGCGATCGCAATTTATTGAGAATTGGGAATCTCAGGATGAGCCAGTCCATTTGCGTACTATTCGGGATCGCGTTAGCACTACCGTAGGTAATTGTATGGTTGAGAAAGATCAAAAAGCAGCAGGGTTGCTCCTATTGTATCAGCAAATTTTACAAGAGGGAGAAATTCCTACAGATGATACTGTAACTCAGCGAGAATTATGCTTATCGGGTTTAGTGGTTAGACATCATTCAAAATTGAAAGTTTATAACCCTATCTATGAATCTGTTTTTAGCTTGGAGTGGGTTGATGGGCGATTAGCGGAATTGCGTCCTTACCATTTTGCGATCGCAGATTGGGAGGCTTCTCATTGTTTGGATACTTCTAGGTTATTGCGGGGACAAACTTTACAAGAGGCTTTGGCTTGGGCTGCGGGGAAAAATTTATCGCCTTTGGATTATCAATTTTTGAATGCTTCGCAAGAATTGGCGATGGCAGAAGCGAAAATTTATTGGGAAGCGGCACAGACTCGGGAAGTTGAAGCCAGATTGTTGGAAGAGAAAAAGAATGCTAGACAACAAAAATATCTTTTGATGGTGGTTAGTTTGGCTTTAGTAATTTCGACTGGATTGGGATTGGCGACATTTTTTCAGTATCGCAAAGCAGTCAAAAGCGAATTAAAAGCGATTATGACTTCTTCAGAAGCATTTTTGACATCCTATCAAAGGTTAGATGGATTGATTGAAGCGATTCGGGCAAAGCGACAATTAGAAAAAATAGGGAAAGTAGATAAAGAAATTGAAATTAAGATAATGAGATTATTACAGGAAGGGGTAGATGGAGTACAAGAATATAATCGCTTATCGGGGCATAACGATCGGGTTAGTGCTGTTGCTTTTAGTCCTAATGGTGAGATCATCGCTACGGGAGGAAGGGATAATAATATCAAGATTTGGCGGAAAGATGGAAGTTTAGTGAGAACTTTGAGAGGACATAGTGGAGTAGTTGCGGGAGTTGTTTTTAGTCCGGATAGTCAGATAATTGTATCGTCTAGTCAGGATAAAACTGTAAAAATTTGGCATATTAATGGGACTTTGTTAGGTACTTTGACAGGTTATAGCAGGGGGGTAATCGGGATAGATTTTAGTCGAGATGGGAATAGGATTGTATCGGGAAGTCGAGATCGTACCGTTAAGGTTTGGCAGCGAGATTCTTATTGTACGAGTATTGCAGGTAATGGCAATAATTCTTGGAGTAAATGTTTTACTTCTATAAATTTAAAGGGGCATGGCGGTACAGTTGTGGGAGTTGCTTTTAGTCCAGATGGCAAGACAATTGCTTCTGCTTCGGACGATAAAACGGTAAAACTATGGAAAGTTGATGGTACTTTATTAGCAACGCTGAAAGGACATAGTGATGAGGTATTTGGAGTTGCTTTTAGTCCGGATGGCAAGATGATTGCTTCTGCTTCTGATGATAAAACTGTGAAGTTATGGAAAATTGATGGCACTTTATTGACTACTATTGTCGGACATACTGATGAAGTTTATGGTGTTGCTTTTAGCCGGGATGGTCAAACTATTGCTACTAGCAGTCGAGACAAAACAATTAAACTATGGACGTTAGAGGGAAATTTGCTCGCTACTCTCAGCGGGCACAATGGTGAAATTTGGCAAGTTGCTTTTAGTCCAGATGGGAAAACAATTGCTTCTGCGAGTAATGATGGTACAGTTAAACTGTGGAAACCTTATAGTAGTTGGATGAAAATTATTCACGGTGATACGGCTACTGTTAAAGATGTGACTTTTAATCCCAATCTTGAAACTGGAATCAATTCCCCAGCTATCAATGTTTTTTCTGATTCATTCCCTACTGGGAGAGAATTAAATGGTTTGGAGGGTAAACAAAAAATACCTTTTTTCCTGGCTTCAGCGAGTGGGGATAATACCATCAAACTTTGGCGACAAGATGGTACTTTGATGGCAAAGCTATCTGGACATAGTGGAGAGGTAACGAAAGTAGCAATTAATCCTAATGGGGAAGAAATTGGATCGGGAAGTTTCGATCAAACCATTAAATTATGGAATCGGGATGGTAAGCTCTTGAATACCCTGAAAAGTCATACGGGTGCAGTTAATGGAGTCAGCTTTAGTTCGGATGGTAAAATAATTGCTTCTGCTTCTGATGATAAGACAGTTAAACTCTGGCAGTCAGATGGAACTTTATTGATAACTCTTAATGGACATAGTGCTGAAGTTAGGTCAGTTGTATTTAGTCCAAATAGTCAAAGTAACCTAAATTTATCTTCTCAGAGGGCAGGACAAGAAAAAATTTTCATCCTTGCCTCGGTATCCGAAGATAAAACAGTAAAATTCTGGAATAGTCAGGGAAAGTTATTAAATACTATCGCAGGGCATAGTGGAGGAGTAATTGGAGTTGCTTTTAGTCGAGATGGTAAAAAGATTGCCTCTGCGAGTCGAGATAAAACAGTAAAAATATGGGATATTGATGGTAAATTATTAGCAAATTTAACTGGACATACCAGTGGCGTAAATAGCGTTGCTTTTAGCCCGGATGGGAAAACGATTGCTTCTGCCTCTGATGATAAAACGATCCGACTTTGGCAAACTGATGGCAGTTTAATTACCATTCTCTCAGGTCATAGTAGCGGCGTGAATGGAGTGAATTTCAGCCCAGATGGAAAAATACTGGCTTCCGCAAGTGTAGATAATACGGTGATATTATGGAATTTAGATCGAGTTATTAATTCAGATGCCCTCTTAAGAGAAGGCTGTAATTGGGTAAAGGATTACCTGAAGCATAATTTAGATATTGATAAGCGGATTCGCCATGTTTGTGATGGAGTAAAGTAATTATCAACTAAACTATACAGCGGTTTCCGCTCTTATG
>DOIX01000405.1 GCA_003511885.1 Cyanobacteria bacterium UBA11153 | reverse complement strand
TATGCATTTAATTTGTATATCCCCACACCAAAAAACCCACACCCCACACCCCTTTCGATAAATTTACTATCCAATGCCAGATGCGCCGCAGCTTAATCTCTCCAGTATCTTTGTCTGAGTAAGGGAAATAGGCCGATGGCGTAAAAATGCAAGAAACCTTTGTCAGTACTAGAGGGCATAGTGTTACAGTGATGAGAGGTTAGGGATGATGGGATAGTAATTCCCATAAACTATCGAAAACTTTATGGTAACTCCAAGTCAAATAAGCCGCCGTCGCTTCCTGATCAATTCCGCGATCGCAACTGGTAGCATGATTACCACCAACCTCTTGTCCACAAGAGGATTAGCCCAAAATTCCGCACCAGGAATCATCACCTCAGACAAAATGCGTCCTCAAATACCCTACGGGGTGGCAAGTGGCGATATTACAGCGGATAGAGCCGTTATTTGGAGTCGGTGCGATCGCCCCGCCAGAATGATCTTAGAATACGATCTAGATTATTCCTTTCGCAACCCGCAACGAATTATTGGTCCGGCGGCCTTAGAAACCAGCGATTATACTGCCCGAATTAACCTGACTAATTTACCACCAAATCGGGACATATTCTACAGAGTCATTTTTCAAGATTTAGCCTATACAAACACCTACAGTCAAGAAGTTATTGGTAAACTTCGTACCCCTCCAGTACTTAAAGGCGATCTATTTTTTGCTTGGTCCGGAGATACCGCAGGGCAAGGTTGGGGAATTAATCCCGATTGGGGTGGGATGAGAATTTACGAAACAATTAGACAGTTAAATCCCCACTTTTTTATCCATTCTGGCGATACCATTTATGCTGATAGTCCTATTCAAGCAGAAGTTAGACTGGATGATGGTAGAATCTGGAAAAATATCACCACTGAAGCCAAATCAAAAGTAGCAGAAACTATAACGGAATTTCGCGGTAATTTTATCTATAATCTAATGGATGAAAACGTCCGCCGCTTTAACGCGGAAATACCTCAATTAGTTCAATGGGATGACCACGAAACTCGCAATAACTGGTATCCTGGTCAAATGTTATTTGAAGATGACCGCTATCAAGTTAAGAGCGTATCACTATTAGCTGCACGAGCCAAACAAGCCTTTTTAGAATATACTCCGATCCGGATAGATAATGAAGATCCAGAACGTATTTATCGTTCTTTTAACTACGGTACTTCCCTGGATATATTCATGTTAGATCAAAGGAGCTATCGCGGCCCAAATACACCCAATCGTCAACCGAGAATGAGTGAAGAAACAGCATTTTTAGGTAAGGAACAAATTCGCTGGTTAAAACTCAAATTACAACGTTCAAAAGCTACTTGGAAAGTTATCGCCAGCGACATGCCACTTGGCTTAATCGTCAGAGATGGCAAAACGGATTTTGAAAACCTTGCTAATGGAGATGGCGCTGCTTTGGGCAGGGAACTCGAATTTGCAGATTTATTGCGCTTTATCAAACAAAAAAATATTAAAAATGTAGTATGGCTAACCGCTGATGTCCATTACGCCGCCGCACACTATTACGATCCAAATAAAGCCCAATTTACTGATTTTAACCCCTTCTGGGAATTTGTTGCCGGTCCCATGAATGCTGGTAATTTTGGTCCCAATAAATTAGACAATACTTTCGGTCCTCAAGTCAAATTTCAAAGCATTACCCCTAACCAAAAGGCTAATCTTCCCCCCAGTGACGGGTTTCAATTTTTTGGCACTGTAAAAATTGATGGTAAAACCGAATTAATGACAGTTGCCCTCTACAATTTAGAAGGCAAACTATTATATAGTGTCGATTTAGTTGCACAGGTATAACACTCTACCTCTCGAGCTAAATTCCTGCAAATGCTTCACCATGACAAAAGCAGGGGGAATTCCCCGTCTTTCAAGCGGAGTCCAATACTTTTGACTTTTGACTTTTGACTTTACCTCATGCTTATCTTCTCCTGAGTAAAGACTCGAATACATTCCTGTAAATGTTGAGTCGCAAAATCAGGAGCTTTCTCAAAGCCTAACTGATGAAGATTATTCGTACCGATTGCATCCATTTGACCAAAAGCCCATTCCAAACCATTATCAGATGGTTCAAAATAGGCAGTTTTCACATTATTAATCTGACTAGAATTAGCTGTTCCTCTAAAACACTGACTGCTATCTGTTTGCAAAAAGTACTCTTGTCCAATAATCAAATCGCCCTTCTTTTTGAAGACTATATACTTAGTACCAGGGCGGTTAGACTCAGGAGATTCTCCGTAAAAATAATTACCATCCGGTAAGTTTTTAATATCAAGAATACTACTACGAGATGTCTCAAGTTTTGGGGGTCTTAGTAAGGCTACCTGAGTATCTGGTGGTGTAAGTAAAACGGTGAGATTATCTGGCTGGGTTGGCGATAAGGTGGTAATTTTTGGTTCCTTTGGTAAAGAAGGTTGAATTTCTGGTTGATCCGGCGATAAAGGCGAGGTTTTTGGTTCCTTTGGTAAAAAGGACTCAGTTTCTACTTCCTCTGGGAAAAAAGACTCAGTTTCTGATTTTTTTTGCGATAAAGGCTGGGTTTTTGGTTGCTTGGGTAATACTGTTGGAGATTGAGATTTCCTGGGCGATGATGTTTTTATTTCTGGTACATTTGGTACATCTACTTGAGATTCCGGTTGAATTGGTAGAGCCGTCTCATTTTCTGGTAAAGTTGACGATAATAACGGATCGTCTGGCAAGTTTGGCGGTGCAGTGGGAATGTCTGTCGGATCGATGCTAGCTGTTTGAGCATCTGGCTGTGTTACTGGCAAAGCCTGAGTTTTTGGCTCTGTTGGTGGAGAACTTTGACAGCCAAAAGTACCGATACCCACGATCGCAAAAATTATGGCTAATATAATTAGCTTAGTGGGATTAACGTAGCCTTGTATTAATTTGGAATTATACCCATTATCTTTCACTTTTAAGATCCTACCTTTTCTAGTTTCATCATAACTAAGGCATGAAAATCTCTGGCGGCTCTATCGCAATGGTGCTAAAGAAGTCCGGTGGGATTGTTTTCTTGATTCTCTTTCAAGGCGAGACACCTATTCTACGGTTTATAGATTGACATGGATTGGGATGAACTGAATTTCAATCGCCTAACCTCTAATGTCTTTGTGTATATTAGCAATAACTATACGATGGTATCCCTGGTTTTTTATAGTGGTGAAACTTTGAGGTTTCCCTTTTCTATAGTCTTGCCGACGGGTGCTACTATCTAGTTAATAATAGTAAGCCAATTGTCGGGTAATTTTGAGAAAATTATAGTTTTTCCCAGGAACGATCGAGATGCTCTGGCTGAGTTAAATGGTTGTCGATAAAGTACAAACCATCTCTTCTAGAGTTTCCTCGTTCTTTGGTACTATTAGCCTACCAATTGGTTGAGTACTATAGAAGTTAGCGCTTTTGCCTTTACAAGTTCAGAAGATGGATACTAGGAAGTAGCAAGACTTCCAGGTGTTATTTGTCAAGGAGCGATCGGCATTGAGCAGAAGCCAACCCAATCGCGCAGCGCTGTAGCTTAATTGTAACCATCTGAGGGCGTTTCGATCAAGTCTAGATTCCAGACTCTCAACTGTCACAGGGCGGTTTTGATGGGATAGAGAATGGGGAATGGGGAATGGGATAGCGGACGATCTGGTTTTGAGGAAGGAAAAACGGCTGGAAAGATTAATCTTCCCAGCCGTTAAATAAAAGGAACATAATATCAGGCTATAAGCTAATTATTCAGCCCCTTGAGGCAATAACTCCCGCTTCTCACCTTCGATTACCTTGACCTTACCTTCCTCATCCACATCAACAATGGCGGTATCTCCTTCTTTCACCTTGCCGGAGAGAATTTCCTCTGCTAGGACATCCTCTAGCAAGCGCATAATTGCCCGACGCAGAGGTCTGGCACCGTAGCTGGGGTTGAACCCTTCTTCCAAGAGACGATCCTTGAACTTGTCGGTTACTTGTAGGGTAATGCCCTGGTCCGTCAGGCGACCAAATACCTCTTTGAGGAGGATATCAGCAATCCGCTTCACTTCATCCTTAATCAGTTGACGGAAGACAATGATCTCATCGAGACGGTTAAGGAATTCTGGGCGGAAATATTGCTTCAATTCTTCATTAACTAAAGAACGAATGCGATTGTACTGTGCCTCGTCTTGATTTTCACTGAACTCGAAGCCCAAAGAGCCGCCGCCTTTTTCGATTACCTTCGAGCCGATATTGGAGGTCATAATCAGGAGGGTATTCTTAAAGTCTACCGTCCGACCTTTAGCATCGGTCAGCCGTCCGTCTTCCAAGATTTGGAGTAACATGTTGAAGACATCTTGGTGGGCTTTTTCGATTTCGTCGAAGAGAACCACAGTATAGGGACGACGGCGTACAGCTTCGGTAAGTTGACCCCCTTCGTTGTAACCTACATATCCAGGAGGGGAACCAATCAGTTTGCTGACGGTATGGCGTTCCATGTATTCGGACATATCCAGCCGAATCATTGCTTCTTCTGAACCGAAGAAGTAAGCGGCGAGGGCTTTAGCTAATTCTGTCTTACCGACACCTGTTGGGCCGGAGAAGATAAAGCTAGCAATGGGACGATTGGGGTTCTTTAATCCTACCCGTGCCCGACGAATGGCGCGAGAAACGGCGACAACTGCTTCATCTTGACCGATGAGACGCTGATGGAGAGTATCTTCCATGTGCATCAATTTCTCGGATTCAGATTCGGTCAGTTTATTAACCGGAACACCAGTCCAAGAGGCAACAATATGGGCGATATCTTCCTCATCAACGTGAGGCATATCGTCGGTAGTACCAGTTTCGGTCTTTTTATTTTGAGCGATCGCGCGAATTTCGGCTTTAATTTCCATTTCGCGATCGCGCAATACTCCTGCCCTGTCGAAATCTTGCGATCGCACTGCGTCATCTTTTTCTTTGAGGACTTGGCGCAATTCCTTGTCTAACTCTTTGGCTGCTGGCGGCAATTGAGAGTTAATTAAACGAACGCGACTTCCGGCTTCATCGATTAAGTCAATCGCTTTATCTGGTAAATAACGATCTGAAATATATCGATCTGAAAGTTTTGCTGCTGCTTCTAGGGCAGTATCCAATATTTTCAGTTTATGGTGCTGTTCGTAACGTTCCCGCAAACCGTATAGAATTTCAATGGTCTCTTCTACCGTAGGTTCTCCTACCATTACTGGTTGGAAACGGCGTTCAAGTGCTGCATCTCGTTCGATATGCTTGCGATATTCATCTAGCGTCGTTGCGCCGATGCACTGAAGTTCGCCTCTTGCCAAAGCAGGTTTAAGAATATTGGCGGCATCAATTGCGCCTTCTGCTGCACCTGCGCCAATTAAGGTATGAACCTCGTCAATGACCAGAATCACATTTCCAGCTTGACGAATTTCATCCATAATTTTCTTGAGACGTTCTTCAAACTCACCCCGATATTTAGTGCCTGCCACCAACAAGCCAATATCGAGAGTAACGACGCGCTTATCTTCCAGGATATCGGTAACATCGCCATTAGCAATGCGTTGAGCCAAACCTTCTGCGATCGCAGTTTTCCCGACCCCTGGCTCTCCGATCAATACTGGGTTATTCTTAGTACGGCGACCCAAAATCTGGATCACCCGTTCAATTTCCTTCGCCCGTCCCACCACTGGATCGAGCTTGCCTTCAGCCGCCATTTGAGTGAGATTGCTGCCAAACTCATCCAATGTCGGTGTTTTTGTCCGACCAGACGCACCACCTGCCGGGACTTCCGCCGTTTCACCTAGCATCCGAATCACTTGAGTCCGTACCTTGGTTAAGTCCACACCCAAATTTTCCAAAACTCTGGCGGCAACGCCTTCGCCTTCCCGGATTAATCCCAAAAGCAAATGTTCTGTGCCGATATAGTTATGACCTAGTTGTCGAGCCTCTTCAAGGGATAACTCTAGAACCCGTTTTGCCCTGGGGGTAAACGGGATTTCTACCGCAACAAAGCCAGAACCTCTGCCAATTATTTTTTCTACCTCAATCCGAGCATCTTTAAGATTGACACCCATAGATTTAAGGACTTTGGCGGCTACGCCAGTGCCTTCTCCGATCAAACCCAGGAGGATTTGTTCCGTGCCAACAAAGTTGTGTCCCAGGCGGCGTGCCTCTTCCTGGGCCAGCATAATTACTTTAATGGCTTTTTCTGTAAACCTCTCAAACATGGTTCCATCACCTGTTGCGTGCCCGTGTATTGCTGATTTTAGCATAGGGGAATTTTCTGGCTGCCGATTCATCTACAATCAACCCTGCGGGAATGGTCTGGATTTCCTCACCTTCTGGGGGGTGTGGGGTGTAGGGTGTAGGGTGTAGGGTGTAGGGTGTTTATTTGCTAACATTCGATCAACTATCAATTGTCAATTGTCAATTGTCCACTGTCAAAAGATCTTTCTGATAATTTCCATCCCCACCTAGCTAAATGATTTTCAAGTTGCTGGAAAGAGGTATGAAGAGTGTCTTTAAATTCAGGCTTTAACAAACCACCTCGCCAGAGAATTAGGGCATCTTCTCCTGTATCTTGGTAATATTTACGGCGACGACCAGCTTCGGTGAAACCAAACTTATAATATAGGGATAAAGCTGCTTGATTAGAGGGTTTCACTTCTAAGGTTGCCCACTCTAAATTAAGGTTTATCGCTTTACGCAATAAGGCATAAAGTAATAATTTTCCCAATCCTTGACCCTGATAATGGGGATGGACGGCCAGAATTGTAATATGTGCTTCCTCTAAAATTGACCAAAAAGAACCTAAACCGAGGAGAATCTTGGCAGAATTATCAGTTGCAATCGGGGTTGAGATTAGAGAGTTTGGTGTTACCTCTTCAGATAATTGATTTCCACATAGAGATGTTAAATCTTCCCCAACGGTTTCTAAAGCCAGTAAGTGAGAATGTAAGCTCTCTAATTCCTTGGTATAACCTTCTCGCGTCCAAAGTCCACCAAAACATAATCGATCTAATTCGATGGCGGCATCTATTTGTTCTACTGACAGGGGTTTAACTTGTAATACAGCAGTTTTCATCTGGGAATGGTACATTTATCGTCAATTGGGACGAGGAAGATCGTCGAATATTGGGGTTTAGACTAATGTCATATCTATGATGCGGGTACAGCTATAGCGCTACGCATTAAGGTTAGGATATATTCTCAAGCTACGTTATTCTTAATTCAGGATTCAAGTTGAAACAACGTCCTAACCTGTGTTGGTAGTGCTATAACTCGAACAGGGGATATCAGGATTGGGAATGGGGAATGAATAATGGGACAACAGATATAAGGAGGATTTAGCCTAGTATATCTTTTTTTAGAATATACCGTTTAAATGCTACCGCAACTTATTGGTGGCTAAACCTGGTTTGGTATGTCTTTTGAAGAATGGGACAAGATCTCAGATTAAGAAGGATAGTTACTTTTACCTCTTACCGCTTAAAATCCATCATTATCCAATGGGATCGGCACCCACAGCTTATGAAAAGACTGAGGTTATGGTAGAATAACTCGCATCACTGGTATTGTTTGCCACTAATGAAAATCAAATTATTATCAATTGCGATCGCAATTTTTGTTACCATAATTGGTACGGCTGATTGGGCGGCAGATTTTCCACTTACCAGGGATATGCTGGCGAGAATCCAGTCTAGCGATCGAGCTTCACAGTTACAACCTAACTTCGATCTTAATGAAGGATCCTTTCTGGCACGGAGTCTGGCAATTCGGGAAAAGTTAGCGGCTGAAGATTTGGATGGATTGGCTCTCTGGTGGCAAAAAAGAAAAATCGGCGAACCTCATAAATATTTATTACCAGTCATTCTATCTCGTCTAACTTTAAAAAATAAATATAATCCCGAACATACTTGGGATGTTTTACTGAAACTAGATAAAGATAAACCAGATTTATATCACTTCCGCAGTCCTTACGATGTCCGAATTTTTTTCCTATTCCGCCATAGTATGCCGAAAAACGTAGAAGCATCTTATCGCAGCATGGTCGAGCCGCCTCGCGTAACAGAATGGATGGAACAAGGAACAGAAAATCATATATTTATGCAGCGAATTTCTGGATTAGCTTTAATGGATGGTAGTGGTTTCCCCAACCCGCTTCCCGCAACGGCGGCAACCAATGAAGCTTGGTTAAGAGCAGAATTAACTAAATTTTTGACAATTGGACAAGGTGAATTTCATTCTTCCACTTATTACGGCTATTCTATCGGTGGATTGCTCAATCTTTATGATTTTGCCCAAACTCCCGAATTGAAAGAATTAGCAAAAGCAACCTTAGATTGGTATGCTGCAAATATGGCAATTCGTTTGAGTTGGGGAACAGCAGGTGGTGCAGAAAGTCGCGGATTCGATCGCGGAACGTGGGATAATAGTGGCTTAAGTACTGTAGCTTGGTTATGGTGGGGAGATAGTCTGGATGTTATCGAAAGAATGAGTAAAGGTGGTATGAGAGTGGCATTGTTAGCAGCTTTGAGCGATTATCGTCCGCCAGAAGAGTTACGCGCGATCGCTAAAAAAGACATAGAGTTACCATTTCAGCTTACCGCCAGCCATCCCGGTTATTACAGCTATCACGAGAGTAACCAATTTTGGGAAACTTTTTACATTACCCCAGACTATAGTTTAGGCACTCTATTAAATTCACAACGTTCTTACCAAACCAAAGGCACGATCAATGCCCAATACGCTACCTATAAATTAGTAATCCGCGATCCGAAAAATCTTAGTAATGCTGTAATTAGTTTAGCGGGAACCTTTCACACCCCCATGGCAACCGGAAGTTCCCCAGGAGATCAATATTTACAAGAAAAAGGAGCAGTTATTTACCAATTAAGATTAAATGAACGAGACAAAGCCGCAGGAGTACCCGGACGTTCTCACTTAGTTTTACCATCCCGCTATGGCAAACCGCAACAATATCAAAATTGGTATATTTGGCGGATTGAAAATGTCTGGCTATCCGCCTATCCTCTGGGAGAAAGTATTCATTGGCAAGAATCGGTATCAGAAAAAGAGCGCGATTACCAAATTTTAGCCGCAATTGGCACAAATACGGCTTGGATTACTGATGTCGCAAGCATCCAAGATTATCCAGATGTAGCCAGCTTACAACAAGGACTGGATCGAACTAAAATTAATCTGGATGATTGGGATAAATCTGGCAAACTTGCCTACACTAGTTTACAAGGCGATAATTTAGAAATGACTTATCAAACCAATAGTGGCGTAGGTAAAGCAAAAATTAATGGCAAAGACAGAATTTTGCAAGATTGGGCAGTATTGGATAGTCCATACATCAAACAAGAATTAAATAGCGGTATTTTGCAAGTGTTTTCCCCAAGAGGAAAGTGGCGTTTGCAGCAAACCTTAATTCAACCACAATGGGAATCAGAAAATTAATCTGACAATAAGTCATTTCAGATTAAAATACCTAAATTTAATTCCTTTTGCCTTCAAAATAAAATTCTTAATATAACTTAATAAATTATCGAAGCCTGAAAGTGCCTTAACTTCGTTAAATTTATTGAGATTTATTTTTAATAATCAACGAGATTGCGTCATTTCAGCGATCGCGGTACAATAATCCAAAGGAGGGCTAATGACTTTAGCCAGGTTTTATACCCTATAGGGTGTGGGGTGTAGGGTGTGGGGTGTGGGGATATACAAATTAAATGTGTAGCAGCTTATTGATGCCTTAACTGCCTTGTCTATTGCTATATCTGCCGTGACAATAAACCTTAAAATTAGCAGAAATCGGCTTAACCATATAAGTTATATCGAAGCGATTCGATAAATGCTATTATTTTTTACTATCTGGTAAGTAACTCACATCGCCCTAGATAAGGATAGTAACAATGCTAGCGACCGATCGGACTCAGGTGCAAAATTCCGGACAAAAATATCTCCACCATAGCGAAGATGAGGGAAAGACGCGATCGCCAAATCAGGAACTTCTCCCTCTCACAACCCAAGTCAACAGCCGGGATACATTGGAAATTGGGGGCTGTGATGTCACCAGCTTAGTGGAAGAATTTGGCTCTCCGCTATATATTGTAGATGAGATGACAGTGAGAACAGCTTGCCGACAATACCGGGATGCCATGGCAAATTACTATCCTGGAGAATCTCTAGTCCTGTATGCGTCTAAAGCCTGGAATAGTTTAGCAATTTGTGCGATCGCGGCATCTGAAGGATTGGGAATCGATGTCGTATCGGGAGGGGAACTCTACACTGCCCTCCAAGCAGGTGTCAGTCCAGAAAAACTTTATTTTCACGGGAATAACAAATCTAGCACTGAACTGGAACTTGCCCTTGAGTCTGGCTGCAAGATTGTGGTGGATAATTGGCTGGAGTTACAGACACTAGCCGATATAGCGAAAGAGCCAGTGCCCATCTTACTGCGATTGACACCAGGAATTGAGTGTCATACTCACGAATATATTCGCACTGGACACTTAGATAGTAAGTTTGGCTTCGATCCCAATGTTTTAGACGATTTATTTAGCTTTGTCAGCCAACACCCGCTCCTCAATTGTATTGGATTGCACGCTCACATTGGCTCTCAAATTTTTGAGAGTCAACCCCACAAAGACTTGGCTGGTGTTTTAGTTGATTTTATTACTAAAGCGAATCAATACGGTTTACCAATACAATTACTCAATGTTGGAGGTGGTTTAGGAATTTGCTACACCGAAAGCGACGATCCCCCCAGTATTGATACTTGGGTAAAGGGTGTCTGTGAAGCGATTGTCGCAGCTTGTGGAGAAAGACAACTGCCATTACCCAAATTACTGTGCGAACCAGGAAGATCTATTATAGGTTCTGCCTGTGTCACCGCATACAGGATTGGCAACCGCAAAGAAATCCCCGAAATTAGAACATACTTAGCTGTTGATGGGGGTATGTCAGATAATCCCCGCCCAATTACCTATCAATCCCTATATCGGTGTGTCGTTGCCAATCGGATGTCAGCGCCTCTCACCGAAACTGTCACTATTGCCGGGAAACACTGCGAATCTGGAGATATTCTGATTAAAGAAGCCAAACTACCTCAAACAGAGTCAGGGGATATATTGGTCGTTATGAGTACTGGCGCATACAATTACAGTATGGCTTCCAATTACAATCGTATACCCAGACCAGCAGCCGTCTTGGTTGCCGAGGGAGAAGCGGATCTAATTTTACAGAGGGAGACTTATCAAGACTTAATCCGACAGGATTGTTTACCAAAAAGACTTGCTTAAGTTAGATTTTAGCTTTAAGTTCGCGCCAACTTGTAACCAGAATCTCCTCTTGACCAAAGGGGAGATTGGGTTAACAAGTAACATAACTTGCTCCTTCCCTTTGTAGAGCTACTAATTGTTAATGTAGCGAGTCTATTGGAAATGTAATGACGGCTCGATCGAGTATCCTAAACCGCTCCGAAGAACCTACCCAAGGCTAGACATAACTCGCCTAATGCCGACAAGTCGGAGCGTGCAGTCTCAGTCGTAAATGACTACGTTGAAAGGATGGATACGGATATGGCGAATAATTACCCAAATACTCAGGAATGGGGAGGTTTGTCCAGTTTTATCCTTACAGTTTATCAACCCTCAGCGTTTATCTAAGTTCAATGTCATCGTCGTCGAGTCCTTTGGCTGACTCAGACAGGGTGCAATCCTTGTTGATTCATACCATCGACATGGGATTGGTTCTGCTTCTCACCTACTGTGTACTCCTCATCATCGGGGAACGCCGCACCATTTGGATGGTGAGGGGGTTACTTGTCCTGATGTTTACCGCTGTGGTGAGTAATAGACTGGGATTGATGTTACTGAGTTTTGTGCTAGAAAAGTTAGTGGTTGGCTCGGCTGTGGCAATGGCTGTCATCTTCCAGTCAGAGTTTCGCCGATTTCTCGAACAGCTAGGACAAGGAAAAATCACCGATTTGTTTCAAACCCAACGACGGTTCCCTCCCAAACCAGATAGTGCTATCGATGAAATTGTGGACGCTGTGAAAGAATTGTCCCAAAATCGGATCGGCGCTTTGATGATTATGGAAACCGATGGGTTGATTGACGATCGCGATTTTTCTGTACCTGGCGTTCAACTTAATGCAGAAATTTCTAAAGAATTGCTGCAAACCATATTTCAGACGACAACGCTGCTTCATGATGGGGCAGTCTTGATTCGAGGTTCCCGCATTGCTGCTGCGGGTGTGATTTTGCCGCTTTCGGAGCGCAGTGCTTCTCGCCAACTGGGGACGCGCCATCGGGCGGCGATGGGAATTACAGAGCGTGTCGCAAATTGCCTTTGTATAGTTGTATCAGAAGAAACAGGCTCAATTTCGTTGGCAGAAAAAGGAGGACTCAACAGACCCTTAACCAGTAGTAAGCTCAAAGAGTTGCTAGAGGCGAGATTTTCACGGACAGTTGACCGCGAGACGGTTGCCCCAGATTTGCGAACTTTAGGTCGCCAAGTTAAGTCTAAAGGACGGGTAATTCTTTCCCATTTCCTCCGTCTTCCCTCAAGCACTTCTAGAAAGAATAAAAAATGAGTCCTCGGTCATTTTTATGAAATTTAGACAAGAACAAGTAAAGGATAATGAATGAGCGATCTCTGATTGTGGTGAACCTTTTGTGCCCAAGTTAAGTCAAAAAAAAATGAGTACCTTTTACCATTGACTCTCTCTGTGATTAACTTCTTTTTTCCAAAAGAAGAAACGATCTGTTTGTAAATAGTCATTACCGATGAATCAATTGTCATTTATTATCGATTATTTTCAGCGATTCTTGATTAAGAAATAGTCAAATAAAAGTAACACAACAAATAACCAACAACCAAAAACATCAGAACTATGCAAACTCGTTTAAAAGAGCTACCAATAGACCTAGATCGAGAACGTTTACCCCAACATGTGGCAGTAATTATGGATGGTAATGGTCGCTGGGCACAACGGCAAGGATTGCCCCGAATTATGGGTCACCGTCGGGGAGTAGATGCCCTAAAAAATTTACTGCGTTGCTGTAAAGATTGGGGAGTTAAATCCCTGACTGCTTATGCTTTTTCTACTGAAAATTGGGGACGACCTTTAGAAGAAGTAGATTTTTTAATGACTTTATTTGAACGAGTATTGCGGCGTGAAATTGATGACATGATGAAGGAAAATGTCCAGATTCAGTTTTTGGGAAATTTATCAGCTTTGCCACGATCTCTCCAAGCTGAAATTCATCGCTCCATGGAGATAACTCAGAATAATAATGGCATTCAGTTTAACGTAGCCACCAACTACGGAGGTCGTCAGGAGATTTTGCAAGCAGTGAGTGCGATCGCAAAAGAGGTACAGGAAGGTAAAATCCAATTAGATGAGATTGATGAAGCTTTGTTTGCCCGTCATCTCTACACTGCAAATGTCTGCGATCCCGATTTATTAATCCGTACTAGTGGGGAGATGCGTTTAAGTAATTTCTTACTTTGGCAAATGGCTTACGCAGAACTATATATTACAGATACTTTATGGCCTGATTTTGACCGGGAACAGTTTCACCAAGCTTTATTTGCCTATCAACACCGCAAGCGTAGATTTGGGAAAATTTAAACACAGATATAAGTTATTTCAGGTATGGTTGTGGGTAAACCTCAGAAATGAGAGGAGTGGAAGTGGAGTTTAGTACGAGGACTCTACGATCGCGGTATCGTTGCTATCAATAAGATAGAAGATATGACCGAGTTACAAAGGTTGCTTATGGCATCTGTCACGATCAATTCCCTTGTTGATTTTGGACAATTGTTGCCAAAAAATCTGGATAGCAATCTGAACAATAATAACTAATGGCAGTTTAAACGGAAAGTACCCCCGCAGGGGGTAACTTCCATTTAAGGACCAGAAAAAACAGCGGCTTCTATATCAGCACGACTGAGGGAGTATTTAAAGGAGCGCACAAGATCGCGTCCTCCCTCAGCGCCGTTAATATAGAGTACAGTTAATTCTTCCACATCTAGGGATAATTCAGCTTTCCAAGTTGGGCGCTCTACATACCAACAATGAACATTTTTGCTATCTTGTTGGCATCCTTGAGATTTTAACCATTGTTCGATCGCGTGTAGGGGGTGGCTGTATAAAGGAGTGTTAGCTGGGGGCAGAAGCATATTGAGTTGGATTAGGTGTTATGGCTAGGGACTAGGGGCTAGGGACTAGGGGTTAGGGAAGAAAGCGGTCAAATCAAGGGTGAATTTAGAATGTTTTAACCGCCCTGGCGGTTGCTATAATTTTCTGGGCAAAGCACTGTAGGGTGGAAAGAGTATGAGAGACTTCCACGGCAGATGAGCCTCTAGTGAAACCAATAAAAATTGCAATTAGCAAGCAACCGATAAATGTTACTCCCAAAACGAATAGGGCAAACAATTCCCCTGGTGAGAGGGGACGCTCGGTTGCATCCAGGTAGGCGGAGGAGGAAGAGTATGGTGAGGAATCTGCTGGATTGTCAAAGTCTGGAGGCACTTGAACCACATTAAAACGAGAATAGCCAATTTTGCGATCGTAGGCTAATCGCCTTTCTGGATTGCTCAGGGTGGCATACGCTTCATTGAGCTGTTGGAATTTCAGAGTTGCCATTTGAGGCGCGAGAGTCGTTGTGTCGGGATGATAGCGTTTGCTAAGTTTCCGATAAGCGCGTCGGATTTCTACAGGTGAAGCGCTAGGGTGCAATCCTAAAATCCCATAATGCCCAATTGGGCTTCCTCTTACCCCCTCTCTCGTTGTTTGTTTTACCCAATCTTGTTCCACTATCGTTTGATCCTAACTTTTGCGATCGCTCTCATTATTTTAAAACAGGTAACAGGGAATGGGGAGTGGGGAGTGGGGAGACAAGGGAGACAAGGGAGACAAGGGAGTGAATTATTTTATTTACCAATAATCCATTGGTTGGGATTGTTAATCATCTTGACTAAACCACTGAGAATTTGATTGTAACTACCGTACAGTTGTCGTCCTTGTTCTATCTTCATATAAGAACATTTGACAGCAAATTTTATCCATACCTGAGTTTCCGATGCTTCAGCTTCGCAATCATTAAGTTTGGCAATAAATGCAGCTTTGTATCTACGCTTTCTCCAAGCTTCTGCCAGGTTAGCACATACAGAACGTGATGAGCGACGAATTTGATCTGTTAAAGAATATCTTTCTTCTACTGGAAACTTTTTTGAAATCTCAAATATCTCCATAGCATTAGCAAATGCCAACTTAAATATAGCCAAATCTTCATGATTATTAAATGACTCTTTTTTCACTTCAATTAACCTCCTTGTCCCCCTTGTCCCCCTTATCTCCCT
>DOIX01000196.1:2803-22782 GCA_003511885.1 Cyanobacteria bacterium UBA11153 | reverse complement strand
TTTTCGTGAAGTTGCCAAGGTTTATTACCCGAATGTTTGCCGTGGGGGGGCAGCCCGGAAAGAAAATAGCCTGAAAACCCTAACGCCGCTATACTAAGAACAAAGCTGAGGGGCTAACCATTTCAAGCATCCAAGGGGAAAGCCAATGGCGAAAGAGGGCTGTAATGATTGCTTTGTTGTAGGCGTGGGGGCTTCCGCAGGGGGATTGCGGGCGCTGGAAGAGTTTTTTGATTATATGCCAGCAGATAGTGGGGCGGCATTTGTGGTGGTGCAGCATTTGTCGCCGGATTTTAAAAGTTTGATGAAGGAATTGTTGGAAAGACGTACTCGGATGACGGTGAAACGGGTTTCTGATGGAATGGAGGTGGAACCGAATATAGTCTATCTAATTACGCCACGGAATAACTTAGTTATTGAAGATGGTACTTTAAAGTTAATTGAACAGAATGAGTTTCCCCGGCAACAACCTAATTTTCCAATTGATATTTTTTTGGATTCTTTGGCTAAGGATCGGGGCGATCGCGCTATTGGGGTGGTATTATCTGGTACGGGTAGCGATGGCACGCGGGGGTTGCAGAGTATTAGCGAGGCGGGGGGACTGACTTTTGTTCAGTCTCCGACTACTGCAGAATTTGATGGGATGCCTCAAAGTGCGATCGCAACTGGTATTGTGGATCAGGTTTTGCCACCCCAGGAAATTGCTCGGACGATTTATGAAATTATTCAGATGCAGCGCTCTGGTAATAGTCAGACTGAGCCTTTGCTGCCAGAGTTGGAGTCGGATAAGCTGCGGGCGATTATTCAAATTCTTAATCAATACGAGAAGTTAGATTTTTCTTATTATAAGCCGAGTACTTTGAGTCGGCGGATTTACCGTCGTTGTTCTTTAAGCGGGCATAATTTATTAGATGAGTATATTGATTATCTCAGGACTTCTAGTGAAGAGAGGGGCTTTTTGCGAGATGACTTGATGATTGGGGTAACTCGATTTTTTCGAGATCCAGAGGCGTGGGAATATTTAGATCAGGAGGTATTGCCAGAATTAATTGGACAGTTGGAAAATGGACAGCAGTTACGGGTTTGGGTGACGGCTTGTGCGACGGGGGAAGAAGCTTATTCGATGGCAATTTTATTGGATGAGGTGATTGCCCGGTTAGGGAAACATCTCAGTGTCAAGATTTTTGCGACGGATATTGATAATACGGCTTTGGCTAAAGCGGCGGAAGGGGTTTATCCGGAAAGTATTGCCATTGATGTATCGAGGAAACGATTGGAAAAATATTTTACTTTTCGCGATCGCAATTTTCATATTGCTCGGACTTTGAGGGAAAATATTATTTTTGCTCCTCATAATTTGGCGAAAAATGCTGGGTTTACCCGGATGCACTTGATTAGTTGTCGGAATGTTTTGATTTATATGCAGCCGAGTTTGCAGCAGCATGTAATGCGGATGCTCCATTTTTCTTTGATGCACAAGGGGATTTTGTTTTTGGGGGCGGCGGAAACTCCGGGGGATTTAATTGAGGAGTTTAGTCCGATTTATGAACGATATAAAATTTATCAGAAACGGCGGAATATAAGATTGCCGATTTTGACGCAAAATTTAGAATATACCGTTCCGGCTGCACCGCGTCCAATTGCTGCCAGACGAGGTTCGACTCAATTCGATCCCATTTTAAGTATTGCTTTTAGTGCTTTTGCTAAACGGAGAAGTTGTACCTGTTTGTTGGTAAATGATGATATGGAGTTATTTCATGTCGTTACTAATGCTGCCGATATTATGCAGGTGCCGGAAGGGGAAATGACTAGAGTGGTGGCTGATTTAGTGCCGGATGAGTTACGGTTACCGATTAATACGGCTTTGCATCGGGCGAAACGAGAAAGAAAACCAGTCCTTTACGGTAGCATTCATTTTAATCAAGTGGATTTAATTCGGTCGGTTAATTTGGAAGTCACGTACTATACGGGGGATACTCGAATTAACGATTTTTTCATGTTAATTATTGAAAATGAAGATCGTCCTACCTTACCCAGCCCAGTCGAAACTTTTCAACAGGATGCCGAAGCTACCCAGAGGATTCTGGATTTAGAATACGAATTACAACAAACTAGGGAAAACTTACAAGCCACCATCGAAGAACTAGAAACCACTAACGAAGAACAACAAGCCACCAACGAAGAACTTTTAGCATCCAACGAAGAATTACAAAGCACCAACGAAGAACTCCACTCAGTCAACGAAGAACTCTATACCGTTAACACAGAATACCAGACTAAAATCAGAGAACTAACCGAACTCAGTAACGATATCGATAACTTACTCAGAAGTAGCGAAATCGGCGTAATCTTCCTAGATAGAGACTTGCGAGTCCGGAAATTTACCCCCGCAGCCACACCCGCCGTTAACCTAGTCCCCACCGATGTGGAAAGACCCATCCAACATATTACCCATAACATGGACTGTTTAAATTTGTTGGAACTATTACAAAGAGTACTAGAAACAGAACATCCCATCGAACAAGAAGTACGCCTCAATTATACAGATCGCCATCTCCTCATGCGATTGTATCCCTATCTCCGGGATGACGGACATGCTGATGGATTAGTCATTACCTTTGTTAACATCGACGAAATCAAAAGAGTCCAACAAACCCTCCAACAACGAACCGAAGAACTAGAAAACCTCTACACCACCACCCCCGTAGGCTTGGCACTCTACGATGGCGAACTAAAATTTGTCAGAATTAACGATACCATGGCAGAAATCAACGGACTTCCTGCCAAATCACATATCGGCAAAACAGTAAACGAAGTTTTACCAGAAGGAGCAGATAAATTAGAAACTTTACTCAAACAAGTTTTAGAAACAGGCAAACCCATCCGTAACCTGGAAATTAGAGGAAATAGCAAAACCCAACCCCATAACCAAAGAGACTGGATTGCCAGTTACTTCCCCGTTGAACAATCCGACGGCAAGAGAATGGTAAGCGCCGTAGTCACAGAAGTAACCGAACTAAAACAAGCCCAATCCGCCCTCCGTCAAAGTCAAGAAAGACTGCGAGACTTAATGCTATCCAGTCAAACTATATTATTTAGTTTTGAACCACAACCAGACTATCGCGTCAGCTTCATCAGCGAAAACGTCGAACAAGTACTAGGTTATGCCCCCCAAGAATTTATCGATACCCCCCGCTTCTGGGTGGAACATCTCCATCCTGAAGACTGCGATCGCATTTTAGCAGGACTATCGAATATAACCGAAGCTAAAACCTACTCCCAGGAATATCGCCTCCGCTGTGCCGATAATTCCTATCGTTGGTTTTTTGCCCAACTCCGGCTGATTCAAGAACAATCTAACTCTCCACCAGAATGCGTGGGCTATCTCGTCGATATCACAGAGCGCAAAGAAACCGAAAAATTAATCGAACAACAAATCCAACGGGAACAACTACTCAAACAAATTACCGACGAAATCCGTCAAAGCCTCGATGCCCAGAAAATTTTTGAAGCCGCCGTCAATCGCATCGGCGAAACCTTTGGCGTAGATCGTTGCTTACTCCACATTTACCAAGACAGACAAACCATCCAATTACCCATTGTCGCCGAATATGTCAGTCAAGGCACAAATAAAATTTTACCCACAGGCTTATTAGGCCCAATTGCCGGACATCCTAATTTACAAGAATTGCTCAACCAAGATCGAGTCATTGCCGTAGATAATGTCTTCACCCATCCTTGGCTAACCTCACAAATCGAAAGGTCTCGTCAACTCAAACTAAAATCAGTATTAGCCACCCGTACATCCTATCAAGGAAAAATCAATGGTCTAATTTGTCTCCATAACTGCCATCTCCGCCATTGGACACCAGACGAAATTGAACTTTTAGAAGCAGTTGCCGCCCAAGTAGGGATAGCCATTGCCCATGCCCAACTCCTACAACAAGCCCAACACCGTCAAAAAGAATTAGCCCAACAAAACTTAGCCCTAGAAGCTGCCACCAAAAAGTCCGAAGCAGCCAGCCGCACTAAAAGCGAATTTCTGGCGAATATGAGCCACGAAATACGCACTCCCATGAACGCGATTTTAGGTTTTTCCGACTTACTTCAAGGATTCGTAGGAGATAAACAAGCTAAAGCCTATCTCAAATCGATCCAATCCAATGGCAGAACCCTTCTCACCCTAATTAATGATATCCTCGATTTATCCAAAGTAGAAGCAGGTCAACTTAAACTCAGTTATGAACCAGTAAATCTCCCCATCCTCCTCAAAGACATCGAACAAATATTTAGCCAAAGGGCTGCCGAAAAAGGACTTAAACTTACCTTAGAGATTGGCGAAAACGTACCGACAGCAATTTTAATCGATGAAGTAAGGCTGCGGCAAATTTTATTTAACTTATTGGGAAATGCCGTAAAATTTACTGAAGTAGGAGAAATAGTCATGAGAGTAAGCGGGAATCTCATTGACGAAAAAAACGATATGGCTGAGGTAGAAGAGAAACACAGCGAAAATAGCTCGCCCATCCCTCAGTGTCAACTCTCGATTAGTATTACCGATACAGGGATTGGCATCTCAAAAGAAGAACAAGGATTTATCTTTGAGGCATTCCAACAAGCCCAAGGACAACCCGATCGCAAATACGGCGGAACTGGGCTAGGATTAACAATTACACGCCGTTTAACCGAAATGATGGGTGGAACTATCTCCGTCACCAGTCAAATTAACCAAGGCAGCACCTTTACACTCTCCTTCTCAAATCTGAGAGTAATTTCTGATGACCTAACCTTGCGATCGCATAAGGTACAGTTAGATAAATCTCAGGAAGATACCCTAACAGGATTTCCGCCCCTATCCATTTTAATTGTCGATGATGTCCAATCCAACCGGGATCTCCTTCAAGCATACCTAGACTTCGCGCCCCATAACGTCTTGCTGGCAGATAATGGCAGGATGGCAATCAAATTAGCACGACAATATAAACCAGATTTAATCTTCCTCGATTTAGTCATGGCACCACCAGATGGGAGAGCAGTTTTGCATCAACTCAAACAAGATAAAATCACCCAAGATATTCCCGTCGTCATGGTAACTGCATCAATTCAAGAACAAGACATGAAAGAATTGCAGCCCTTAGCCCAAGGCTTTTTAAGGAAACCAGTGAGCCGAAGCGCGATCGCAACGGAACTAAAGCGTCTTTTCCCCCAATCCATTGTACCACCGACTGCTGACCTATCCCAGATCGCTACAACTGCGATCGTCATGTCTCCTGATGCCCGCCATAAATTACCAGAATTACTAACTCTCTTACAAAAACAAGAAGAAACAGTTTGGCAAACCCTCCACCAAACTCTAATTATTGATAAATTACGGATCTTTGCCGCACAACTGCAAACCTGGGCAACCGAATACGCATCCCCAGAATTACAAGCTTATGTTACTACTCTCACAAGTCAACTAGATCGATTCGATCTAGTTCATCTCCCCGATACTGTAGCAGCTTTTCCTCAAATTAAAAGAGAATTAGAAAAATTGATTTTATAGGGTTTAGGGATTAGGGGTTAGGATAAAGTGGAGAATTAATTTTGACTTTTAAATGCGTGACTTTTGACTTTTAACTATGGATAATCAACGTCCGACAATATTAATTGTAGACGATCAAATAGATAACATACAAGTCTTAGCAATTGCCTTAGAAATGCACGGTTATTCCATAACTTATGCCCTGAATGGCAAAGAAACATTGCAAAGATTACAAGCCATTAAACCAGATATAATATTACTCGATCTCTTCATGCCTGGAATGGATGGATTGCAGGTTTGCGAACAAATAAAAGGCAATCAAGAATATCAAGACATCCCCATCCTCTTCCTAACAGCCAGCCATGATGAAGAGCATTTAATCGATGCCTTTGAAAAAGGAGCAGCCGATTATGTCACCAAACCATTTAGAACAATCGAACTCCTAGCACGAGTACAAACCCATATTAAACTAAGAAGGCAAACCAAAGAAATAAAAGAAATTAAAGACAAACTAGATACCATAGTCAATCATATCAAAGATGGTATTCTCGTTGTAGACTCTGAGGGAATTATCCAATTCGCTAACCCCGCATCAGCACAAATGTTTAACAAACCCCTATCAGATTTAGTCGGTAATGAATTAGGTAAACCCATAGTAGAGCAAAAAGTTACCCAAATCGGGATTATCCGAAAAAATGGCGACTTAGGGCAAGCAGAAATTACCGTTGCCCAGGCAGAATGGGAAGAAAAACCCGCATCCATTGTCTGTTTGCGAGATATAGCAGTGGACAGTTGACAGTGGACAGTTGACAGTTATTTGATGTAGATCAAACCGTTTACTCAGGAAGGCTTCTCGGCTCTATTCATGACGTTATTGATGTATTAACCGATGTGGCGGTTGCTATATCATCGATTAGCCAGGGCATCCTTCCCCATTTCCTGTCTCTACTAAGCTGTTACGCTTTTAAGAAAGTCTGTTTTGAGAGCAGGGGAGAGGGTTTGATCGATTTTTTCCTCAGATCTTGTCTTGACACCATTCTCAATAGCAGGGAGGCTCTGCCTCTTATTGAAACTGGTGCAAGATCTCAGTAAATGGAAAATATACAGTTTAAATGAGCAGCAGCTTACTAATTTAATTTAGCTGTTCCACAGCTTATCAAGCTATTTTGAGTCTAAACGTCGCTGCCATTCGGCATCAATTTGGGCTTTTTTGTCAATTTCTTGATCCAGTAAATCTGTTTCACTGGTATAGGTTAAGTTATCGGGACGAATTACATTTCTAGCAGCAAATTGTTGGGCGTAGGTAAGTTTAGCTTGTAAATTTGTATCTCCTCTTCTTAGTGCGATCGCATTTTGTTTACGTTGTTGATTTCTCTCTTCAATTTCACTATTTTTCCACTGAATCCAAAAGTAACGGATGATGGGAATTGTCAAGAAACCAATACCGTAAGCCAATAAAATCCCATAAATTGAAGCAACAAATGCCACGAATCCGCCTAATTGAGTGGCTATCCCTCCCTTTAACATAGATCCTAACATCAAAGCACCAATAAGATTAACTCCACCTAATCCAATTCCCAGGATAATTTGTCCGCTACTAGCGGCACTAAAACGCCAAGGCTTTTCCTGAAGATAAGGCGTGACAAATTCTGGTACTTTATTAAATTGATTTTTCAGAAAAAGACTAATATTTTTTTCTTCCTCCGCTTCGACAATCTGAACAGGAAAATTATGTAGGTTTAGTACTAATTCATCCTCTTGGGCAGTAGTTTGTAATTCAGGAAAATGATAGATAATATCCCCATCAGGGCTAACTTCGGGACGACCATTAAATTTAGTGAGAACTTGTAACATATAATCTTCAGATTCCCGCTGGTATCCGTTCCCAATATTATCCAGATAGGGAGCAATTTGTTCCGCAACTACTGCTCCGCCAGAATTGCGAATTACTCTGCCAATCGCTTGCCAGCGACATTTTTCTAATTCAGCATTAGGATTGCCATCACCAAAAAGAAACGAGAAGATGGATTCTAAAAAGTTCATCTCCCTTTTTCGGGGAATATCGGGAGATTTTTCTTCATTATTTTCAGAATAGCGAGAGGAATAGCGTTTTTTAGATGAACTTCGTTTAGTTTCGCGGCTGTAGTGAGAGTCAAAATCGAATAACCAAAAGAAATTCCAGAATCCGCCACCGCTGCTGCTGCTGCTACCACTGCTGCTGCTACCACCGCCACCACCGCCGCCACCACCACCACTATCGCTAGAAGCAATAGTAATAATGATAATTGCGATCGCAATCAGGGCAATAGACAGAATCAGGATAATCCCAAAGGAAATTCTAATTAAATAAAATAAAACGCGCCAAATTTTTGACCACCATTCCTGTAATTGTATCCGAAAGAACTTATTACGGAGGATAGTGCGAAAATTTTTGGGAAAAAGATAAGCAATATCGCCGGATTCTGCCACTTGCAAATGTCCGCTAGCTTCAGAAGCCAGGGCTAGTAAACCTTGTTCTGCTAAATTAATATTCAATCCGGCACGAGTAGCCACATCGCCGACAGTAACGCGGTAGCCTAACTCCTCAACGGCTTTCATGATTTTAGGTTCGAGAGGCATAGCTGATAGGTATAGAGAGTTTCTAACTACTTCTAGTATAGAATACAGAAACGGTTGTCTTCATGGGTAGCTCGATATGAAAACTAGCTTGGGATAGCGAGAATAACAGTTTCCGATCTGATTTAAGCAAAATCAGTATAACAGTTAAAGTATTAACCCAAGTTGCTAGTTATGAGTTTAGATCTTGTCGATCCCCCTAAATCCCCCTTAAAAAGGGGGACTTTGAATCTATTTCCCCCCTTTTTAAGGGGGGCTAGGGGGGATCTAACAGTCAATATTTGTAACTAGCAACTTACGTTATTATGAAAATAATTCAGTTTTGAGGAGATGATATAATCTAGTAGCTATGGGAAAATGAAGGATAAGGAGGTAATACGATGACAACAGTATTAAATTTAGATCCAATTACTACTCTGACGCGGGAGGAGTTTTTTCAATTGTGTCAGGCTAATCCGGATTTACCTCTGGAACGTTCACTTCAAGGAGAGTTGATTATTGTGACACCTATCGGTGGTGAAAGTGGCAATAAAGAAGCAAGTTTGATTATGAAGGTTGCGATCTAGAATGAACAAACTCAGTTAGGAGTAGTGTTTAGTTCTCAGACTGTATTTAGTTTACCCGGAGGTGGAGATTCCCTTCGGGATAGCTTCGCTTCACGCGCTCCTGATGTAGCTTGGGTAGAGTTATTTAAGTGGGAAGGATTGAGTCAGGAACAAAGGGAGGGATTTCCGCCGATTTGCCCGGATTTTTTGATTGAATTACGTTCTCGAACGGATAGATTAAAGCCACTACAGAATAAGATGCGGGAGTATTTAGCGAGTGGGTTGCGGTTGGGTTGGCTGATTAATTATCAGGATAAACAGGTGGAGATTTATCGGATGGGGCAAGAGGTGGAAGTAGTGGGAATTCCTGTGATTTTGTCGGGGGAAGATGTTTTACTGGGGTTTAGTTTAGAGGTGAGTTAATAGCATTTTCCGAATATGAAAAAGATTGGCTATAGCCAAGATGTTGATCCTCTTATCGCTAAAAATCCCATTCTTCAAATAGTTCAGCAACAGACATGGAAAAACCAGGAACAATGGCTTCACCTTCTAACATATCTTGAGGACGAAGCAAGCAATCTGGTTCGGGAGAATGGTAAACCAAAACATATTTTTCATCGGGATGAATTACCCAGACTAAGCGAGTATCATTGTCAAAATATTCCACAATTTTTTCGTGGATTTCCTCAACCGTATTGCTGGGAGAGAGAATTTCCACCGCCAAATCTGGAGAACCTCGAAAAAACCCACGAGGCGGACGCTTTAAGCCCTTGAGCCGTTCTTTAGAAACGAAAGATACATCAGGCGATCGCTTGTTCCCGTTCTTTAAGGTAAATGCTGTGCTGGAATCACAGACTGCCCCTAACCTATTCTGCTGCACAAATGTTGTCAGAAGAGCGACTAAGAGACAAGCCACATAGCCATGCTCCATTCCTGAATTGCCCATATCCACAAGTTCCCCATTTACTAACTCATAGCGATGCCCATCTTTGGACAATGCTATAAATTCGGCATCTGTCCAAACCTTTTTCTCGATGGAGATTGTCATAAGCCAAGCCTCCTGAAATTTTCCCGAATCGCTACTTCTAGTGTGGCACATTAGACGACATCATCCTGCTGCTCAAAGGAGACATTGAGGCAGGTTTTGACTTTATCAAAGGATGCGATCGCATCATTGGGCAGCTTTTTGTGGAGCAGGGTAGTAGTTTCAGTGGGAAAAGGATTCCCTCCTGGCAATGGTTTGGCTTGACGGACCTCGCAGGTGCAGTAGCTAAAAATGTAGGTTGGGTTAAGCGATAGCGCAACCCAACAAATCCTGATTAGTGCAGGAATTAGGCAAAACCCCTAGCGAGCAAGATGCTCGCACTACATAGTTACAAATTTTAGTAAATTTCGCCTTGCGGTTTAGGAGTTGTGAATGTTAGATTCATTATCAGGCGGAGGGCAGGGTCAAAATATGACTGTTTATCTCTTGCTGGTGGTAGGCGATAGGTTAACCCATCTGCTGATAGGGCTGCACTCTATGAATAAAAACTACGCAGAAAGTTAAAAATAAAATGAACCGGATTGAGGCTTATATCAGTATAATTCAAGCACTGTTGCATTGCCCTACTGGTGGAGAAATTGAGATTTTGAGGGCTACCGAGGAGCTGCTGGATGCAGGGTTGGTTCAGACAATGGAACAAGCCACAGCAGTAATGGCAGAAAAAGGTTTTACAGATGAAGCTGCATTTTTATACGCTCTAGCTGAGACGATAGCTAGAAGGATTGGCTACTCGCCATCATTATCAGCTACAGAAGTAGCAGAATATCTGAGATTTTTGATTCGCGCTTTAGATGGTGTTGCCAACAGCCAGGGTAATCCACAGGTGGTCTACTCAATTTTAGAGGTAAATTTAGACAAGATAGACAACTACTTTGCTTCGTTGCTAAGAGTTTGGTTAGGATTAACGCTTCCCAGGGTGAATCATCAACAAGCTGTGTTTTTGGCGAGACTAATAGGAAATTTTGGTACATTCATCAAAGTTTTTCCTCAAGGCGAAGCAGCATATAATCTGGAAGTTGCTATTACAAGCTTCAAGAGTATTTTGCCCATTTATACTAAGGAAGCATTTCCGAGAGAATGGTCAGTTATTCAAAATGATCTAGGCAATACATACAAAGAACGTATTCTGGGGAATAAATCAGAAAATCTTGAAAAATCTCTTTCTTGTTATCAATTAGCTTTACAAGTTCTTACTAAAGCTGCACTCCCAGAACTTTGGGCAATGACCCAATTTAATATGGGGCAGACTTATATGGAACGCATCCAAGGCAATAGAGAAGATAATCTTGAACGAGCAATCACTTGCTACAAAAATGCCCTTCAGGTTGATACATCTAACTATCCACAATTATCAGATTGGGCAAGCGGAAATCTGGAATATGCACGTCATCTTCTCCAACAAGGAGATATCTACACTCCAGAACAAGATATCCAACCTATAGACACATTATCAGAGACAGAACAGAGTTTCTTAATTTTGGTGTTACGCGAAATTTGGCACAATGGGCTTAATCAACAAGTAATTTACCCACTTCTACAAGCTAATATCCAACAACTGACTCGGAAATTTGTTGAAATTTTACGCACTTGGGCAAGAACTACTTTAAATAAAGTATCCTCTAATCAAGCCAGAAATATTGCGACAGTAATCTATCACTTCAGTACCTTGATTCGAGATTTTCCGCTAGGGGATAAGTCTACCAATTTAGAAATTGCGATCGCAGGTTATGAAGTTGCTTCTCCAATACATACCCGCACGGAATTCCCTGAACATTGGGCGGAATTACAAATTAATTTGGGGATTGCTTATGAAGAACGTATTGACGGCAACCAAGCCGAGAAATGGGAACAAGCTATCGCTTGCTACGAAAATGCCGGACAGATATTTACCCGTGAGGCTTTCTCATACCAATGGGCTTGGGTACAAGATAATTTAGGAAATGCCTATAGGAATCGCGTTAAAGGCGATAAGGAAGAGAATTTAGAACGTGCAATTGCCTACTACGAAAATGCTTTGCAGGTGCGTACCCGTCAAGCATTTCCAGGAGATTGGGGAATAACCAAACATAATTTAGGTCAAGCTTATTTTGCACTTCGGAGTAGAGATATAGAAGAAAATACAGAAACAGCTATTCGTCACCATCAAGATGCCTTGGAAGTGCAGAACCGTGAGGATTTTCCAAATTTATGGGCATTAAATCAAATGAGTTTAGGGAATATTTATAGTTTCAGATTTCGAGGTAATCTAGCTGAAAATTTACAGCAAGCCCTCAATTATTATCAAAATGCTTTGCAAGTGTACACGGCTGAAGATTTTCCACTTCAAAATCAGCAAGTTGTTGAGAATCAAACCCGTACTAACCAATTTATGCAAAAGTTAAGGGAGCATTTCTCGAAAACCATTGCTGATCAAGAACCAGAGCCACTATTTGTACTTAAAGTCCTATTCACAGCTTTAAATAGCCAAGATAATCCGCAAGTACTGTATTCGTTTCTAGAGAAAAATATAGAGCATCTGAATGAGGAATTTATTAAAGAATTACAAAGTATTGGTAGTAATGTAGCTCTGAATATCAAAAATGTAGCAAAAGCCGAGTCTTTACTTGGAGTGTTAAGTGGTTTAGGGATTTTTAGTTCACTGATCAAGAAATTTCCTCTCGGTAATCCTGAGATTAATTTAGAAATTGCTATAGCTGGATATGAAATTATTTCACTTTTGCCTCGTGATAGCTCAGCTTCACCGGATATTTGGGCGTTAAATCAAAGTATGTTGGGATTTGCCTATTTTGAGAAATTTGAAAAAAGATGGGGCGATCAACAGGAAAATTTAGAAAAAGCCATCGTTTGCTTGAAAAATGCGTTGCCAGATTATCCGTTTGAAGAATTACCAGAGGATTGGGCATTACAGCAAGGAATGTTAGGCGATGCTTACCGTCATAGAAGACAAGGCGATCGCGCTGAAAACATGGAAAAAGCCCTTGCTACTTACCAAACTGCCTTAGAACGTTATCAACCTAATCCACGAACAGAAGCCTGGGCATCGCTGCAAAATCGCTTAGGTATAGGCTACTTTGAAAGACTCAAGGGAGGAACAGCAGATAATATAGAAACAGCGATCTCTGCTTATGAACAAGCTTTATCCGTCTTTAAATCTGAAACCCATCGTGAAAAGTGGGCTATGGTGCAAATGAACATGGGTAATGCTTACCAGAAACGCCAAGGTAACTCTCTTGAAAATTTAAACCAAGCTATTAAGCACTATCAAGAAGCACTCAAGGTTCGTCAACGTGCTACCTTTCCACAGGAGTGGGCTGATACCCAAATTAACCTGTCAGAAGCTTATTACAGTTTAGGCTTACTGGGACACCGAGACAAAGCAGAAGATTTTGAAAGGGCGATCCAATGCCTAAAAGAAGCAGGAGAAATTTACACCCGTCAGGAAAATCCTGATAAATGGGCGCATATTCAACATAATCTAGGTGTTGGCTATAGCGATCGCGTCAAAGGGAACAAAGCTGAAAATATAGAATCAGCGATCGAACGCTTGAATGCAGCATTGCAAATTCGCACTCAAAAAGAGTACCCCTACGAATGGGCATTGACTCTCAAGAATTTAGCTGCTGTTTATGACGAACGTATTCGAGGCAATAGACAAGCCAATATAGAGTTAGCTATTGATTTTTATCAAAGATCATTAATAATTTTCAATCGAGAAAATTATTCACATGACTGGGCAGAAACTCAAGGCAATTTAGGTATTGCCTACAAACGTTTGTTCAAAGCCCGTGAAGGTTCAAGTCTAGAACAGATAATAAAAGATTTAGAAAAAGCAATTGAACATCTAAATAAAGCAGCTCAAATTTTTCAACGTGATAGGAATATAAATAGCTTTGCTAGGACTCAATTCGAGCTAGGTACTTGCTATAAAGATCTTGGTCATATCTGTGAAATCAATCCAGATGAAAATTTGGAAAAATCAATTCAATGTTATCAAAATGCCCTAGCTATTATCAAGCGTGACATTTCTCCTTTTCTATGGGCTGAGTGTCAAAATAGCCTAGCTAATGCCTACAGGCATCGTGTTCAAGGTCAGAAAGCAGAGAATCACAAGGAAGCAATTCTTGGTTTCAAAGAAGCTTTAAAGATTCATAGTAGCCAAGCCTTTCCTAAAGACTATATCAAGACTTGTGCTAATTTGGGTCATGCTTACTTAGAGATTGGCAAACTGGAGCCTGCTTACTATTCTTTCAAAGAGGCAATTGAAACTGTTGAATCTTTACGGGGCAAATTTACTACTGACGACGACGCTAAACGAAAATTGGCAGAGGAATGGATTCAAGTTTATCAACGCATAGTAGAAGTTTGTTTGCAAATCGGTAAAACTGAACCTGAATACTATGCTAAAGCCTGGGAATATGCCGAACGAAGTAAAGCACAAACCTTAGTTGAGTTGCTAGGTAGCCAACAAATTGTGTCTACAGGTGATATTCCAGAAACTCTCTGGACTGAACTCAAGCACCTCAGAGTTACCATTTCTCACCAAGAAAAGATTTTAGAAGATGAGGAAAGATGGGCAAGGCTAGAATACAATGACGTTAAAGTAGATAATCCAGATAAAGAAATTAATCTTCCTGATCGTACCAAGCTCAAAAAATTAAAGGAACAATTTGATCAGAAGCTAAAAGAAGCAAACTGTATAGCCCCTGGCTTTAGCCTAACTCAAAGAGTCGAACCTCAACCCTTCGGAGGAATACGGGGATTGCTACCGGATGATAGTACCGCCATTATTGAGTGGTACATTTTAGAACAGGGGAAGAAATTCTGCACATTCATCTTTACCCGCCAAAGCTTACAACCCATCCTTTGGGAATCTTCCCAGAAAGACTTGGAAGACTTACAAAATTGGCAAACGGAATATTTAATAACCTATCTCGATCAAGAGCAAAGAAATCAATGGCAAAATAAATTGCCAGATCGCCTCCAACGTCTTGCCCAAATTCTCCATATAGATGAAATCATTGCCAAGCTACCCAGCACTTGCCAGCAAATAATTCTTATTCCCCATCGTTATTTACATCTGTTTCCGCTTCATGCTTTACCTGTTAATCAAGGAACTTGGTTGCAGCTGAACCAAGCAACTAAAGATCTCCAACGTCCGACAAATCCTTGTTTACTAGACTGCTTTAAAAGAGGTGTTCGCTATGCCCCTAGCTGTCAGACACTCATAGTAAGCCAAGCACGGAAACGTCCAGACTTCAATCAAATATTTGCAATCCAAAACCCTACTCAAGACCTAGACTATGCTGATATCGAAGTTCAAGCAATTCTGCGCCACTTTAGCCCCATCAAAGTTTTACCTGGACTGGAAGCAACTAAATTAGCTTGCACTCATACTTATGTAGATGAACTTTACTCTTCCCACTGTCTTCACTTCTCATGTCATGGCACTTTTGACGTAGTATCTCCCCTTGACCAATCTGGTTTACAATTAGCTGATGAATTCCTCAACATGGGAGAAATATTTGGTCTTGATCTGCGTAAATGTCGTTTAGTTGTTTTATCAGCTTGTGAAACTGGCTTAACTGATTTTAGCAGCATCAGTGATGAGTACATTGGTTTGCCTAGTGGTTTCCTTTATGCGGGTAGTCCCAGCATTGTTAGCAGTCTTTGGGCTGTAGACGACTGTTCTACCGCTTTGCTAATGATTAAGTTGTATGAGAATCTCCAAGATCCCCAAGCCTATCCCACAATTGCGATCGCACTCAACCAAGCCCAACTCTGGCTGCGGAATGCTACAGCAGCCGAATTACTAGAATGGACAAATGGTTTAAACTTAGATGAGAATCTAACCAAACAAACTCAGAAAAAACTGCATCGCCGCGCTCCTGGCGAACAACCTTTTCATCATCCCTACTACTGGGCAGCTTTCTGTGCTATAGGACAATAAAATTATGATTGATGACGATCTCCTTCCCTATTTACCATCCCTGCTAGAAACAAACTCTGAACTCTTGACTAATCAAGACTTACAAGACTTATCTAATATCTTAGCCCAATTGGGAAACCAATCAGACGATGATGCTGAAGAAACTCTCAATAATTTTTATATCGCCCACCCTCGCCTTCGCGATGAACTAGAAAACCTCGAAGAAGGCAATCGCGCCGAACTAAAGAAAGTACCACCATCCCAACCCAACCAATCAACTCGCATTACCAACATCTTCCAAGAATTGAGTCAAAAAGTACAAGAGGAAATCAAACGAAGACAAACAAAACCATAACCCACAGCACGAATGTCAGCCAAAATCTACGCCCCCAACGTCCATTTATTTGCCTTTCATCTCAAAGACAATAATTCTCCCAATTTACTCTGGGACAAGTGCAATAACCTCCTCTCTCAAAAATTTGGAATTACCAAACCTCTAGAAATTGAAGAAAAACCAGGATATCGAGTCGATTTACTCAAAGATAAAACCGATGATGATGTTGGTTTCCACTTTCAAAGTCAAGTATTCCTAAATGGCAATAGTTTATCCATAGCTGGAGTAGCCACTCCTCTCCGCATTCACGATACCTACGTCCTTTCCTTAAACCTCCGCCGCCCCGAATTTGATGACAATCAGAAGAAAACAAACCCACTAAACCCAGACTTTTTAGCACTCCTCAATCCTTCCGGCTGCTTAATGCCAAGGGAAATTGGTAGTTCACTCGGTCAAACCATACTCTTAACAATTTGGTATACTTCAGATAAACAGTGGTTGCCATGGAAATCTCCACAAAATCGCCAGAAACTCAGAGAAATAGCAGATAATTGCTTAAGAAACTTTATCCCTAATCAATACTCTTGCCCTGAATTTTACCGAGAAGGTGAGCTATTCGGTAGTCCTATTTTTGAATACGGCGTTCCCACTCAAGCAAAAGACTATGGTCATATCCTAATTTGGATATTCTGTGCAGCAGACACCAGCGATAAATTTATCGAACATTATTCATCATTCGTTAATCTATTTTGTTATTTAAACAAAGTAGTTGCTGCTTTTAAGCGTAGCCGTCAAGTTTCTAATGTAATTCACCAAAATTATCAAGATCTCGAACCCTATATCAATAAAATTTTCCAAGGACTCCCCGTTAACCAAACCCTGACTAAATCAGAATTAAATCAATTTAAAGAATACCTAAGAGATCTGCCGCAAAAATATCTATCCTATTCTCAGTTTATCGGCGAACTAGACCGCTATCGCCTCAATATTGAAACCAACGCCCAAAACTACAAGAGAGAAATTAACGATATCCAAAGCCAACTCCCGGGAGAAAATCTCAGCTTTATATCTAACTTTATCGATCGGGATTACCACCTATTCATCGAACAAATTCAATCAGATTTAGCCTATTTTCAACATGGAATCGGATTACTAGAAAAGGCGATGACTGCTATTCAAGGAAGAGTAGACATCGAACAAGCCGAAAGCGATCGCGCCGCCGAATCAAAAGCCCAAAAACGCCAAGAAAGATTAGAATTATTCATTGCTTTTGCCAGTACAGGTTTAGCCGTCAGTGGCATTTCTTCCCAAGTTGCTAACGAACCCGCTAAAACCATCTTAACTCAGCTTTTTCCAGGACAATTTCAAAGCTCCCCTCAACCAGAATCTCCTAATTATCTTTTTACCAGTTTCTCCCCTGTAATCTTTCACTTATTGGTAGGAATTATCTTTGCTATCCCATTAGGTGGAATTGTTTGGGCAATTCAAATCGATTTAATTGGTAAAATTTATCGCTTAATCAAAAAAATCGGTAATCGCCAACCTTGAATATAGATAATGATGATTAATTTGAGATAAAATAATAATAGTATTATCTCAGCTTAATCGTGAAAACAGACACCATATTCTACAATCTATTTCAAGCATTTCTCCGTATCTTCTTTAAACTAATCAACCACGAGCCAGAAGAAACTGCAAGAGAGCAAAGGACTATCTCCTCAATACCAACTTAACAAACAAACCATACAAGATGCCATAAAAGGGGCTAGGGCTTCTCTTCAAAGTATAAAATTTACATAGAGGCAATCTAGGGGCGCTAATCCCCCTACCTCAACATTTAAAGTTTGAAGACATACCCTAACCCCCAAAAGGAGAAAGCGGATTGATAGTCCCCCTGATTGAGCAGGATTGTTTCATTCTGAAAATTTGAGAGAGCTAGAAAGCGGAGTGTGCGCGATTTTCAACTCCTAAATTTTCCTAAAATAAAATTAGGGATTAATTATGACTAAAAACGATTCTCTCCCCCGGCTCCCTTGCCCCCGGCTCCCCTACGAGCCAATTTCTGAACCGAAAATGAAACAGCCCTGCCTGATTAAGGGGGATGGGAGGGGAAGCCAAATTGCGATCGCCGATAACTAGCAACTTGAGTTACTAATAATATAGCTGATGCGTTAGCTTTGTGTAACGCACCCTACAGATAGAGAAAGCCGCCATACATTACTTTAATGGTCATTACCCAGCCTAAATTTAATTCTTTCCCCATAGTTTCTTAACAATTTCTCCGGTTTTTAGGTTGCTCATCCTGAACGAACTCGATCTATTCTCATAACAGATGTTCTACCAACAGGCTAAATAGAATAACTTTACTAAGTTCATCGACTTGGGTAAATTATCCGGTTGGGCTGATGTTAGCTTTGTAGGTTTTAATACATCAACTGAAAATCTAACGGTTTGTGTAGAACATTACCTTTAATACCATCATGCCAAACTACTCTATGCGTCGTACTAAAATCATCTGCACTATTGGGCCAGCTACAGCAGCACGAGAAAACCTCGAAACATTAGTGGAAGCGGGGATGAATGTTGCTCGGTTAAACTTTTCCCATGGTTCCCATGAATTCCATGGCAAAACTATTCAAAATTTGCGGGAAATTAGCTATGCACATAATAAACCACTAGCCTTACTTCAAGATCTTTGTGGCCCGAAAATTCGCTTGGGAACCCTGCCAACAGAAGGGATTGAAGTTAAAGCTGGAGAGGAAATTACTTTTGTTTTGCAGGAGGAAGGTAACAATATTAATGAGATTCCTTTGCCAATTCCCACACTCTTTGCTATGGTGCGGGTTGGGGAACCAATTTCCATTAACGATGGTCGGGTAAAATTAATCGTAACTGGACGAGATGCTGATAGTATTCGCGCTTTAGTGAAAATTGGCGGACTTCTCTCTACTCATAAAGGTGTTAACCTGCCAGAGACTTACCTACCTGTCACTTCTGTTACCGAAAAAGACTTAATGGATTTGCGTTTTGGACTACAATCTGGCGTAGATTTTGTTGCAGTATCTTTTGTCCGCAGTGCCCAAGATTTAGAACCTGTGAAGCGGATGATTGAAGCAGCAGGAGCAAAGACTCGCGTGATTGCCAAAATTGAAAAAAGGGAAGCTGTAGAAAGCTTTGAAGATATTCTCAATGTGGCAGATGGTATTATGATTGCTCGCGGCGATTTGGGTGTAGAAATGCCTTTGGATGAAGTGCCGATGATCCAAAAACAAATCATTCGTCGCTGCAATCAAGCCGGGAAACCTGTGATTACTGCTACCCAAATGTTGGAGTCTATGATTAGCGCTCCAGATCCCACCCGTGCTGAAGTTACTGATGTCGCTAACTCAATTTTAGATGGTACGGATGCAGTTATGTTATCTGGTGAAACTGCTGTGGGACAATATCCTATCGCTGCTGTGGAAATGATGCACAATATTGCTTTGCGCACAGAAGCATCCCTCCAAGAAGGTTTCCAAAAAGTGGTTATTTCATCAGAAGTAGATGCTAGTATTACTGATTCTGTGGCTGAAGCGGCTTGTCGCATTGCTAGTAAGTTAGTAGCGCGAGGAATTATGTGTAATAGTTCATCCGGAGGTGCAGCACGACTTATATCTAAATATCGTCCAAAAACACCCATTATTGCTTTTACACCGGAAAAAACTACCTATCATCAATTGGCAATATCTTGGGGAGTACAACCTTATCTTATTCCCGCAGTCAAGACGGCGGAAGAAATGTTGACAAATGTGATCAATGCTGCTCTGGAAATGGAGTTGGCAGAATATGGAGATAAAGTAGTGATTACTTCTGGCGTTCCGATTGGTAAGTCAGGTACTACTAGTTTAATTAAAGTTCATACTATTGGACAACCAATTACGGCTTGATCTTATAGCAAGGGGGAAGGGGCTAGGGGCTAGAGGAAAAAGATGTCTAATCAAGGGTTTGAGGAA
>DOIX01000196.1:0-2586 GCA_003511885.1 Cyanobacteria bacterium UBA11153 | reverse complement strand
ATCAAGGGTTTGAGGAATTGAGAATGTCGGGGCTGCCCTGGCGGTTGCTATAAATTGGGTTGTTCCAGAAAGTAGCATTTTTTTTACCCTCATAGCGCCAAGGAATCTGCAAAGGTTGGCAAAGAATGGAATGGTGGGTTTGACGATGCCTTCGGCAGGCTTTCGTTATCGTTTGTAGTAGGCACTTCAGTGCCGCAAAAGCCACAATAGGCACTAAAGTGCCTACTACAAACCTGTTTAGATAAACCCTCGCAGATTAGCTAAATCGGGATCGGTTTTGGCAAAGTCTTGAAATTCGCTAGGATTGAGGCGAATTGCTTCTTGCAAACTAGCGATCGCATTTTCCCTATTTCCCAGTATAGCATAACAGCAAGCTTGGTTGTACCAGGCATATTCGTCATCGGGATTGCTCAAAATTGATCGCTCGTAACTGTCAATGGCTTCTGTATATCTGCCCAAGTGCCGCAAAATTTCTCCTCGCTTATACCAACTCCAAAAATCGGATGGTTTAATTATCAAGGCTTGGTCATAATTAGTAAGTGCTTCTTCCCATCTTCCCACATAGCGCAAGCAATCTCCTCGACGATACCTTGCCCAATAATCGGATGGTTCTATTTCTATAGCTTTATCGTAGCTTGCGATCGCCTCTTCATAACGTTGCCAATATCGGAAAGCATCACCCTTACGATACCAGCTCCAGTAATCATCAGGTCGAGTTTGTAAAGCCCGATCGAATGACGCGATCGCAACTTCATACCAATCTAAATCTTCCAAAGCCACCCGTCCGCGATTATACCACGCCCAATAGTCTTCAGGTCGGCTTGCCAAAGCCTTATCATAACTTGCGATCGCCTCTTCATAACGATCCAATTCTCGCAATACTCTAGCCCGGTGAGACCAAGCCCAGTAATCTGTAGGATACTCAGCTAAAGCTTTGTCGTAACTCTCAATCGCTTCTGCAAAATGTCCCAACGCATCCAGTACATCCCCTCGCCAATACCACGCCCAATAATCATTAGGCTTATATTCTAAAGCGCGATTGTAGCTGGTTAATGCTTCTTGATAGCGTTCCTCATCTCGTAACCCATGTCCTCGATCCAACCAATCGTGATAACTATCAGGTCTGGATTCTAACATTTTATATACAGTATGGGATAAAGTCCGCCTCATTGGTATTAGGCTCCTCATTGAAATTACCTCTCTCTAAATCAGGAGTTTATCAGTCCCCTCGGATACTTTTGATTATTCCAGAGCAGACAAGGACTCATTCCGATCTTAGCTTAAATCTTTAAATCTAACTTTTTCTTTTCGATTACTCTCAATTAAGAGATCTGACAAAATGGATCTCAATGATACTTTTAAGATTTTTTTTAGTCTAGCCCATCCTCAATAATGGTACAATGAAAATGCCCAGACAATTAATAATTATCAATTAACCTGTTTAAGTCGTAAAACTATGAGCATCAATCCCGAACAATTTTATGTATTTAAAAATCTCGATCGTAACCAAATTGACACCTTTGTCAGTGCTTGTACTGAGGTAATTATTCCCCCTAAAGAAATGATTTTAACTCAATATGGTGACAGTCATAAAATTTTCTTCCTCGTAGCAGGAAAGGTTCGAGTATTTCTAGATACTCCAGCAGGAGAACAGGAAATAAGTCGAAACAAAGCCCCCACAGTTTTAGGAGAAATTAGCTTTTTCAGTGGCGAACCTAATTCAGCCAATGTGGAGGCGATTAACGAGGTGAAAGCGTTAGTAATGCCATTTGATGCTTTGCGTCAGCGTTTGGCAGAAGGAGATAAAATCTCTTCTACAGTAATGTTTAACATGGCAGAAGCGATTGCTCAGAGAGCCTACGGTTTAATCCGAAAAATATCGGATTTGTATAGCGAACAACATGATGCTCAACTTTCAGCGATTGACAGTAGCACGAAAAATATTTTCCGGGATTGGAGTTTCTGGTAGGGATTATAGCGAGGGACTCTCTTGCTAGGGGCTAGTCCCTAGCAAGAGAATTCCTTTATGGGCTAATAAACGCTACCATCTTTATGAGTTAACATCCATAAACCATTTGGTAATTGTGTGGCTTTGAGATCGTCGTTTGGGTATTCCACCTCATCTCCTAGAGTGCGATCGCCAATTTCGATATACTTGACGATGGATTCTGACCGATTAATCAGTTGATGAGCTATTCCCGTACCTGCCTTAAAACCATAACAGTCACCGGGATGCAAAACAAATTCCTCTTCCCCGATAACCAGTGTCGGGATTCCTTCCAGAATGAAGATGAATTCATCCTGCTTAGAGTGGTGGTGAGGCAGGGCAGAAATTGCCCCTGGTGAAAGCTCGGTTAAATTTACCCCAAAGTTTGTCAACCCGAAATGCTCCCCAAGTTTTCGCTTGAGTCTTCCTTTGACAAGATTGGCATAAGGCTGTGGATATATAGTCTTACCCATGACTGCGGGAATGGATTCGGCGGAAATTGGCTTCACGATATACTCCTTTTGGGAAGCGAATGTTTTCAATTACTGGAGGTGAGAACTTTTGGTATTGAACAATATAAGCCGTTACGCATTTAATTT
>DOIX01000320.1:2493-3957 GCA_003511885.1 Cyanobacteria bacterium UBA11153 | reverse complement strand
TCTTCCCTAGCCCCTAGCCCCTAGCCTCTAGCCCCTAACCTCTATTCTCTATTCCCCATTCTCTAATTTCCAAGTTAAAATCTACAAAAGATTTTGGCAGTGAGATAGATTGAGTCCATATTGGGCAGGTGAATCCATAATTATTGGCGATCCTTGGGTACGCGGATATAAATATCTGGAGGCGATGCGACAACTAGCGTTAGCGCCTGACATGGTTGACGTGAATGGTAATTCGCGAGTTGGCGATCGCGTTTATGGCTGGATTGGCAAGCATATTGATACTGTTAATGCTGAACTGAGCGCTTGTTTAGAAGCTTGTCATGCCTGTTTTCATCCTGAAGTGCGCCGTCGGATCGAAATTTGGGCAACTCCTTTCGCTGAAGAGTTTGGCATTGATGGCTTCTGTAATATTTTCCTCGATCCTACGGTCATCCTAATTGATGTGGGACGAACCGCGCCGGAGGATTGGTTGAGTGTTGTGGTGCATGAATATGCCCATGCTCATTTAGGCTTACCAGGTCACGATATCCGATTTTTTGAGGTTATTTCTCATTTGTGTTTGGGATTAGGATTGCCACCTCCAGTATGGCAACCGGATATAGAAGATTATTTACGAAATTGGCCTTACTGTCCGTCAAAGGCTAATTCACTCTCTTTTTGGATGGGATATTTTTAATTTGGCAAATAATCACAAAGATAGGAAAGTTGAGGAAATTCAGATGTCAGAAAACGAAAACCAGCAACCAGAATCCGAGCCTGTCGCATCTCAAACGACACCAACACCGGAAATAACCGATAATGGGGAAAGCGAGGTGGTAGAAACCAGCGATGAGATGGATAAGGAAGCGATACCTTCACCTTCTACATCCAATCCTTCACCTCTTACCTCAATGGGGAAGGCAAAATTTCCCAGCAAACTGACAGAGAAACCGAAGCTACAGTTGTTGAAAGTTATTGTGGTGAAAATATTGCGGGGTACGATTTGGTTATTGGAAAAGATTGTGGAAAAATTAGAGGGAGAAGCTGTGGCAACGGCTACAGCTAAATCTCCAGACGCGATCGCACAATCGCCCACGGATACCACCATAGCGCAACCGATTGGGGAGGTTACCCAGAAGCCAGCGCAAGATAAACAGCTTTCCACATTAGCCAAGGTGGGAGAGTTATGGCATGGTGCATTATCGACAATCCGTGCCCTGCTACCTAGAAAGTGGCGCGACAAGTTATCGGATTTGGTCTTAACTGGCGCGATCGCAGGCATTGCTGTTATCCTCATCTTTACCAAGGTAGCACTTGGACCGAAAACTCCCGAAATACCAAGCCAGCTAGTCACAGAAGTTCCTTCAGAAACTATCGAAACTCCATCACTATCCTCTGAATCAACTACACCTGCAGAAGTTTCCCAGCCTGTAGAAACTGCTCCTCCCGCAGAAACTTCCCCACCTGAAGAAACCTCAGACAATG
>DOIX01000320.1:1808-2176 GCA_003511885.1 Cyanobacteria bacterium UBA11153 | reverse complement strand
AGAAGTTTCTCTACCTGAAGAAATAGTAGCATCACCGACTGTGGAACTTACCCCAGAAGAAAGACTAATCGCTAATATTCAAAGCCAACTTAATGAAATTACAGATCGGTATATAAATGGACTAATTCAATCTGTCCAACCTAACTTTAGAGATAGTTTCCTAGTTGTTACTATTAGCAATAGTTGGTATGAACTAGATGAATCTCAACAAAATAAGTTAGGAGATGCTATCTTAAATAAAGCCCAAGAGTTGGATTTCAGTCAATTAGAAATTGTTAACTCAGGTGGTAATCTGATTGCTCGCAGTCCAGTTATTGGTTCCCATTTAGTCATTTTTCTCCGACAGTAGAGCAGTTGATAGTTGATAG
>DOIX01000320.1:0-1523 GCA_003511885.1 Cyanobacteria bacterium UBA11153 | reverse complement strand
AAATCGCTAAATTAATCGCAGTTGTAGAGCAGTTGATAGTTGATAGTTGATAGTTGACAGTTTGATCGCTTCATTCAACCAAGCTTATAAGCTGCTCTCGCAGCTAAATCGCTAAATTAATCGCAGTTAATGCTAAATCTATCCATTGAAACTAATTATCTGTATTTATTGCTTGGATTGCACTGCCTTATTGGTATAACCGCCGCAATAGTTGCTCGAAAAAAGGGATTAAACTTCCAACTTTGGCTAATTCTCGGTTTAATTGGAGGTACAGTAGCTTTAGTTGCTGCGCTCCTGAAGCGAGATCCTTAATCCTGGTGTAACAATATAGCAACCGCCACATCGCTATTGACGGAAATAATGTCATGGACAGCAGACAATTGACAGTGGGGTAATCTGAGTAACTGTCAACTGTCTGCTACGATCGGACTATCGATGGGGCTGTCAGGGGACGATTAAAGTGGAGTTATCAGTAAGATTAGAATTTTCTATAGGTTAAGGATGGTAGAATCGCGTTAGACCTGTAAACTGTTGGGTATGTTGGTGAAACAAAAATTCAAAAAGTTCATTTTCACGATTGTCCCCATTAGTAAACAGACCAATGACACAAAAACTATCATCGGTAGCTCTATTATCAATCGCAACTGTAGCAAGTGCAACATTATTAACAGGAGTAAATTCGGCTGAAGCCTTCCCCTCCCCTTTTAAATCCAAAGGCATTTTGGACAATGCCACAGGGGAAACATCAAGTTTAGTATCTCAAAAAACGAAATGGCAAAAAATGGGGATCGCAACTGCCTCCATTGCCACCCTTGCCGGATTAACCGCAGCCGGGGTAGCCTTCAAAGCCAATCGGATTAAAGCAAGTTTCCGAGTTTTCGCTCATAATCCTCAATACTGTGGTAGCGCTACATTTCCTGTTTCAGTATCTCCAGAAATCCTTACCTCATCAGTTACTAGTCAAAAAGCTGATGCTCGCGATTTGACTTCAGTGGGTTAATTCATTAAAAGATATTCTCATTTTCCCTCTAGTTAAAAGCTAGAGGGATTTTTAATCTGGATATTTTTCTGTGACTATAAATTGCAGGATGGGCTATCTCTACAATCGCTCAAAAAGCTGATTATTATACCAATTTCACAAATGTGGTTCTACCGTACTTAGTGTGCCAAACTATTACAAAATAATGATTGAAGCCATTGTCCCGCAAGAATACTTAGCAAAGGATAAGTCAAAAATAGCCTTTTTTTGAGTAAGTTGAGGTATAACTTGGTTCTTAATTATTTAAAATAATATTTTAGCACACTAAGTACGGTAGACCCAGAAGTTTTCTACTTAACTCCTCAGTCTATGCCCGAAGTTATCCAAGATCCTACTATATTGAATACACTAACGACTGGGCAACTGAAAACAATGGCGAAAAAACGTGGTATACCTGGATATAATAAGAAGAAGAAAGACGAATTAGTTAAACTACTCAGCCAATCATAAACTATATTTAGGTAGGGCTTGCTGTATAAAGCTG
>DOIX01000158.1 GCA_003511885.1 Cyanobacteria bacterium UBA11153 | reverse complement strand
GTTTGATAAACGGTTTGATTTCCATTAAATAACTGTCAACTGTCAACTATCAACTGTCAACTGTCAACTGTCAACTATCAACTGTCAACTATCAACTGCTATTTCTAGAGTTTGAAACCAGCGCAATCGCAATATTATAATTATAATCGATATTGGTAAAAACAGGAGCAGGCCGAAAACCTGCAATCCGGCTATTCCTGTACTCCAAACTATTTCCAAATAGACACTGCGCTGGTGCAGTATTAATATAAGCAATAGCACCAAAGCTGCCAATAAACTAGAGTTTTTAGCGTTAAGTTTTCCCAACTTAGTTAATGCCAAAGGGGAACGCAATCCTTTGACACTTCTCACCGCAATTTTGGCAATCCAGGTTAAGGTTAATCCTGGTTTAATTAATTCTAATCCAATGAGTAACCAAGCTAACCAACTAAGCTGAATTTTTAGGGTGTAAGCTTGGAAAAATAGGTTTTTGAAGAAGAGAGTGTAGTTGAAAACTATAAAAATAGGCCATTGGATCAGAAATTGGTGTAATCGGAAAAGATGGACTGGATTGTGGATAATTTCCCTGGCACCGATGAGCAAACCAGGCAGTAAAAAGGCAAAGAGAAACAAGATATTATATAATATGGCAATTACCACAGCTTTCGTCACTCGTTTGGGATGGAGAATGGCATAATTTGTGCATAATTGTATGAGATAGAAACAGAGAAGGATATTGCTTTCCTTCAGTTGATAAGCGAAGAGAATTAATAGAGTGATACTACCAGTTATCCCGTACCGAAAAAGCCCATAAAATTTGGGATAATTGATCCGAATGGCATGACTACTCCGGAAAATCAGGGAAACTCCAGTAGCGATAATGCCACTAAAAGTAAGTAAAAAACCCAAAATAAACCAAGGATAAATCAGAAACTTATCTCTAACAGGTAGATGGAAAGCTTGTTGCAGCCAGCGAATTACTTCCCGAATTAATTGAGGATCGTATGGTGCGGTAAAATGATCGGTTGTATCAGAAATAAATAATTTACGTCTATTCCCAGTAACCAAATTACCGCAAATTTGACCAGACTCCAAACATTTACCTTCTGTTGCTTGCGCCAACATCTCGCGTAAATCTTGAGGTGGATTAAGTTGTTCATATAAACCCACACCAAGGAAAAGATTTTGAGGTGTTTTTGCTGTAGCAAATCCACTCATACTCAAGACAACTGTGGCATGTAACTCTGAGTTAATTTGTGCCAATTGCAGGGAAGTAGTACCTCCCAAAGAATGTCCCCCAATACCCAGATTTTGAGCATCGAAACGTTGGGGTTGCGATCGCAAAAATGCTAAAATAGCCTTAGCATCTGCTAAGGTACTGGCTTCCAGCGTTTGCATAGATTTATCTGGCAAATGATAAGATTCCCCATACCCACCAAAATCAAATGCAATTGCGGCTATGCCATGTCTAGCAATTTCGATGGCTAAGGGAGCCGTCACTTCTTTGCTGGCATTTACGCCATGGCACAATATGATAGTTGGATAAGGGGCAGGAATATTTTTGGGAGTGTAAATTTTAGCGACTAAATTGCGATTGTTATCTAAGGGGATGGTGACGGATTCTAGATTAATCCCTTCCAGAGGATTAAAGACAATACAGATAAGTAAGCCTATGCCTAACAAAAATAAGCTTAATTTTAAGGTTTTGTGGCGAATAAGGTGAAAAAGGTGAAGTATTGTTAATTTTGGTAAATTGTTTTTGTCGTTGAAGTTTGTCATGGCTGTTTTTTTAGGGGATGGGGATGATTTTTTTTAACGCAGAGGTACGGAGAGGGGCAAGGAGGTGCGCGGAGGTTTTTTGATGCTAAATCTATATTTTAAGACTTAGACAAATACTCTATCTGTAGGGTGCGTTATGCGAAGCTAACGCACCAGCCATTAATAATAGGGCTACATAAATCCTCTATTTATTTACAGATAGATTTAATTTTTGCTGCTAATTCTTTGGTAGTTACTGGATTTTCTGCAAGGGTAGCACAACCTTGCTGCAATAATTGTTCCATATTAAAATTCCAGAGGATTACTGTTCCATCTTTACTACCTGCTGCTAAGATTTTTCCATCTGGGCTAAAACTAACTGCAATTACTTCATCGGGATTATTTGACAATGTTTTGAGTAATTTACCATCTCGATGCCAAAGTCTGACAGTTTTATCTTTACTGCCAGAAGCAATAATTTGACTATCGGGAGTGAAGCTAATGCTGGTGATGGATTGTGGTTGTTTTAAGATACTTAGCACTGTACCATTTTTGTTCATTAATTTTACACTACTATCAGGATTAATTGAGGCAATTATCTTTCCATTAGGGCTGGTACAGGTTCTTGAGGAAATGCAGGTATTAGTTGCATTTCCTCTGTAATTTTCTTGAGAGGTTGGGAGGGGTTTCCCGTCGCTGATTCTCCAGATTTGGATTTTACCATCAGTGTTAGTAGCAATCAGATTTTTGCTATCGGGAGTAAAGGTTAAAGATTTGACTGGCAATCCCTGTAACTTTAACACGCTTCTATCTTTAGCTAGGCTATCGATAGCTTGATTAAGTGTAGTGGCAACGAGAAGTTTAGTATCAGAATTTATCCCTAGATATTGGGTAGCTTGTTTCCCAGCTTGGAGGCTTTCAATTAGGGCTTCTGTTTTTTGATTTGACTGTAATAGGGATTCGGATAGTAAACTTTGGGCGTTGAGTTGGGTGTTGGTTTCATTCATGGATGCTTTCACTAAAAATAATCCAGAAAGGAAAGCAAAAATTGTCATAAATGAACCTAGAGCTGCTGTTAATATTTTGGCTTTTTTAATTCGTTCTAGTCTGAGTTGTGATTCAATTTTTTTGCGTTCTTCTTGTTCTTTTGCTAAGGATTCTAGCAATTCATTTTCCCGTCGCAGTTGTTGGATTTCTGATTGGCTTTGGGCTTCTTTTTGGCGTAACAGAATTAAGGCGGCTTCTTGACTGGCGGCTAAAAATTGATAATCGCTATCGCTTAAACTTTTGCCCGCTGCCCATTCTTGGGCATCTTGTAATGCTTGCCCCCGCAATAAGCGAGATTCATCTTGACAGTTGGATGCTAGCCATGCAGTTAATGCTTCGCTATAAGGGCGCAAGTCACAGAGGATTTTTTCTACCCAAGCTTCGTTAAAGATAGCTTGATAAATCCGATTTTTGACTCGTAATTTTCCCTGAGAGGAAACCACCAAACCACTGAGGCGTAATTCCGTTTGTTGGGGAGTGTCATCAGCCGGAATTTCGCCATACTTTAAAATTTTTTGGTAAAGCCCGAGTAGCCTGCCACAACGCTGTTGATTTCTGAGAATGCGATCGCGTATTGTTCTAATATGTGGTGGCTCGTCTTGAGATTCCCAGTTTTCGATGATTCGCGATTGTACGATTTGAGTAACGGATGGGTTATCGGTTTTGCTAAGGGATGGGATAGCGGATGCTAACTGTAACTTTTGATTTCCCATTCCCCATTCCCTACTCCCTACTCCCCAATTCGCCTCTTCTACTACTAATTGACAAAGTTTTTGCGTCAGAAATGGTTGTCCATTTGTCCAATTTAAAATTTCTTGGAGTACCTCTTCTGGGCTATCTACTTTTCCTTTCATTCCTGCCACAAAATGCTGACATTCATGAAATTGAAATCCCTGTAAATCGATGCCTTTGCCAATATTAAAGGGAGTGCGAGTAGTATCAGAGATTAAATCTGAGGGGGTAGCAACTCCTAATAAGGCAAAAGTAAGGCGTTGATATGCTGGTTTTTGGGCGCGTTTGTTATAGCAGGATCTAATTAAAGCGAAAAAGTCATCCATGGGTTCCTTTAAACCCAGGATGCTATCGATTTCATCGATAAAAATGACAATCGGTTGATAAACTTTAACCAGTAAAACTTCTTCGATTAATTCACTCAAACGTTGGACAGGTGACATAAGTTCTCGCTCTTGCCACCAAGTCATAAATTCAACCGCATCGAAGATATCAAAATTACTCAATAATTTATAAGCAAAACCTCCATACCATTGATCCACAGACTTACTACCAATATCAGAAAGATCGATAGTAGCACAAGCAAATCCTTCCCTAGGAAGCCTTTCCATTGTCCGCACCAGTAAGCTAGATTTACCCATTTGGCGAGAATTAAGGACATAACAAAATTCGCCAGCATTAACTGCTGCATAGAATTCAGTATCAGCTTGACGCACTACATAAGTTGCCGCATTTTCTGGCAAGCTGCCACCAATTTGATAGGGCGAAATTTCCGTCATAAGGCTTACTCCATCAGACTTATAGAGTCTAGTTTTCATTTTTGCGATCGTATAATTCAAATTTGATAACAGAAGGCTGGTTTAATGTTTGAGTTGGCATCTCTAAAAACTTACGAATTAAGTTCACAGTTTCCAGTTTATTATCAATTTTCCTCCCTTGCCCAACATCAAGAATCAAATCCTTACCAGATTTCAAAATAATCGCAATTTCTTGATGAGAATTTTGGTCGCGATTCCAACTTGTAGATTTAAGTTGAACATCTAAAATATCTCCTAGGGGATGCCAGATAATTTTTTTGGTGAGTAATCCTTGCCGTTTTAAGATAAATAGGGAATTTACTTTGTCAAAATGACAGATAATAATCTGTCTGGTAAAGAGGAGGAGGGAAATAGCTATCAGGATATTGAGAATCAGAAATACTGGTATCCACCATAAGTAAAATAACCAGGATTGTAAGGTAATTAGTAGGATGAGGACGAAAATTCCGAATAGCCAGCTTCCTGTCGCAATCCAGAGGAAATATGGGCGGTGTCGGAGTTTGAGTTGGGTGGGTGTTTTTTCTAGAATAACCATTTTGGTAGCGGATTTTTCAGCGGATGGGTGATTTGTTTGGTTGCTGATGGGTTGGGTGGGGATTTTTTCAGCGGATGGGTGGTTGGTTGGGTTGATGATGGGTTGGGATTGGGGTTGTTTTTTTTGTGAGTAATGCCCTCATATTATCTATTTCTATGGGGATCTTGTCCCCTCTCCATAAGCAAGTATGCCATCTTTATAGGTGGGTTCGGCAGGTTTGTTTGTACTGGGAGAATTGGTTTCACATAAGATGCCACTTGTTGTCATTTCATATTCAGAGGCATTGGCATCGAATTGAGTAGCCGGAACTATAAAAACTCCACTGACATAACTCTTCAGTTTTAGCTTAACTCGCCAGGGGATAAACAATATGTATTTTGTTTGGTAAACATCTGAACGTGCTATCCCATAGTGAAAGACAGCATTCTTAGTAGCAGAAATTGAATAGCTATGGGTTTTTATCGCACCTTCAATATCAGAAGTGTCAGAATATTTCACAATAAGGTTCATTTCTTCAAGATCATTGAGAAAAGTACCACGTTCCAGAAGGTAATTGTACTGCGCTCGAATCATTGTGCCAACATACGTTTTTGCCTTTGATTCCGCCTTTGATTCCTTAGCTTTCTTGCTGCTATCAAATGGCAGGGTTATGGCTGCGAGGGTTGCGAGTACCCCTAAGCTTACTAAAAGAAAGCATCCACAGACATTAGATTGTTGTTGAGATTTACTAGTCATAATATTGCCTCCTTAAATGGATATAAATTATCTATTTCGATAGGTCTCTTGTTCCCTCGCCACAGGCAAGTACGCCATTTTTATATGTGGGTTGTGGGGGTTTGCTTGTACTGGGTGAATTGGTTTCACAGAGGATAGCTACTGTTGTCATTTCGTTTTTACGGGCATTTGCTTCTACTTGAGTAGCAGGGACTTGAAAAACTCCACCGATATAACTCTTCAGTTGTTGCTTTCGCTTAATGGGAATAAACAAGATGTATTCTGTTTTGTAAACGTCTGAACGTGCTATCCCATAGTTGAATACAGTTTCCTTAGCGGCACTAGTTGAATAGCGATAGTAATTTGTTTCAGTTTTAATACCAAGACCTAGTTTTGGAATGTCATTGGTAAACGTATTATTGTCTAAAAAATAAGCTTGCTGCGCTCGATTCATTGAGCCGACATATTGTTTTGCTTCTGATTGTTTGGCTTTACCAGCGGAAGAAAGAAATGATGGCAAAATTGTGGCGATAATTAGCCCAAAGGTGATTAAACCCAATAAGCATCCACAGCCGTTAGATTGTTGTTGCGATTTGTTACTCATAAGATTGTCTCCTTAACTGGATATAAATTATCTATTTCAATTGTCTTGTTCCTTCCGGGCAAGCAAGTACACCATTTTTATAGGTGGGTTGTGGGAGTTTGGTTGTAGTTGCAATGACAGCTTCACATAAAATAGCTACTGTTATCATTTCATCTTTAGCGGGATTAGCATTTACTTGAGTAGTGGGAACTAGAAAAACTCCACCTACATAACTCTTCCATACGGGTTCTTTAATTCGCCAGGGGATAATTCCGATGTATTTTGTTCGGTAGGTATATTTATTTGAATCGGCTACTCCGGCGTATTTGTCTGAATGGACTACCCCATAGTTAAAGGCAGCTTTGTCAGTCACCTCAGTTGAATAGCTGTAGTTTGTCGTCTCAGTTTTAATACCAAGATCAAGTTTTTCAATGTCATTGCTAAAGGTATTTTTTTCTAAAAAGTAAGCTTGTTGCTGTCGATTCATTGAGCCGACATATTGTTTTGGTTCTACTTCCCTGTGGGGATTGTTTGTATAAAAAAATGATGGCAGAATTGTGACGATGATTAGCCCAAAGGTGATTAAACCCAATAAGCATCCACAGCCATTAGATTGTTGTTGGGATTTGCTAGTCATGAGATTGTTTCCTTAACTGGATATAAATCATCTATCTCGATAAGTCTCTTGTGCCTTCTCCACAAGCAAGTACACCATTTTTATATGTGGGTTTTGCAGGTTTGGTTGTACTGGGAGAATTGGTTTGACATAATATAGCTATCGTTCTGATTTCATCTTTAACGGCATTGGCATCTACTTCAGTAGCAGGTACTATAAAAACTCCACCGATATAACTTTTTAGTTTTACATTAACTCGCCTGGGAATAAACAAGATGTATTCTGTTTGATAAGCGTCTGAGCGTGTTATTCCATAGCTAAATACAGCTTTGTTAGTGGCAGAAATTGAATACCTGTAGTTTGTCATCTCAGTTTTAATACCCAAACCTAGTTTTTGAAAGTTATTTGCAAAGGTGTTATTATCTACAAAGTAAGCTTGCTGCGCTCGATTCATTGAGCTGACATATTGTTTGGCTTCTGATTCCTTAGGTTTCTTGCTGCAATCAAGAAGTGATGGCAAAATTAATGATAAAATTGTGGGGATGATTATCCCGTAGCCGATTAAACGCAGTAAGCATCCACAGCCATTAGATTGTTGTTGGGATTTGCTATTCATAATATTTCCTCCTTAATTGGATATAAATCATCTATCTCGATAAGTTGCTTGTGCCTTCCGGGCAAGTAAGCACACCATTTTTATAGGTGGGTTGTAGGGGTTTGGTTGTACTGAAAGAATTTGTTTCACAGAGGATAGCTACTGTTGTCATTTTGTTTTTAGCTACATTGGTATCTACTTGAGTAGCTGGTACTAGAAAAACTCCACCAATATAACTCTTTAACCATTTTGTCTTTGCTACTCCATAGTGAAAGGCTGCATTTTTAGTCGCCTGAATTGAATAGCTGTAGTTTACTGTCTCAGTGTTAATACCCAAACCTAGTTTTTGAATGTCATTGGTAAAGGTATTATTGTCTAAAAAGTCAGCTTGTTGCGCTCGATTCATTGAGCCAACATACATTTTTGCTTCTGATGTTTTTCCTTTATATGCCTCATTAATAAATGATGGCAATGCGATTGCGATTGGCCCAAGGCAGATTAAAAGCACTAAGCAGTACCCACAACCATTTAATAAGTATTCCCAGACATTAGATTGTTTTTCGGATTTGTTACTCATCAGATTGCCTCTTTAACTCTATATCTTGATTAAAGCCGAGGCTTACCTGAGTTTGAGACTGAGTAATTCGAGTACTCATCGACTTCTCATCGACTATTGAGATTGAGAGCAAACTTGGATGTTAGACTTCTGGCATAAATCCTGAAATGCCCCCTAAATCCCCCAATTCTGGGGGACTTTCAGATTCAGCTTTCCTTTAGATTTGGGGGGTTAGGGGGGCAACAATCTACTTTGGTAAGATGTCTGCTGCACTGCGATTTCTGATGAGCGTCGGTTTTAACTAATAACTTGCATCCTTGTCAGTAAGAAGCCAAACCCGCCGTAGAATTAATTCTACGGCTAATAGCTCAAGTCCATTAAAATGGACTGAAATTTTGTTTGATTCAGTCGGTTTTAACTGAGATACCATTCTCAATAGCAGGGAGGCAGAGCCTCTTATTGAAACTGGTGCAAGATGTGAAACCGACTTCAGTTATGAGACAGTGGTTTAAACCACTGTCGGGCTGTCGGGTTATCGCGATAATTTATTAGAATTATGCACTATCGACACTATTAGTGGATGGTGCGTTAGCTTTCGTATAACGCACCCTACGGATTAATGGAATAATTATCAATGGTGCGTTAGCTTTCGCATAACGAACCCTACTTTATTGTCAATAAGAATGAGTGGCTAGGAGTTTTTTGGTGGCGGATTCGCCAGCTTTCTGCAATTGCCTGACTAGTTGTAAGTTTAATAAGGCTAAAACCGTCCATTCACCTAGGAGTGCGATGAAAATGGCACTGTTTGTTGCATTTTCTATTCCCAGGTAGAAAAAGCTGGAAAATAGCCATAAGATGGGATTTTCTTCGGGTGAAATGCCAAGTATGCCGAGAATTGTTGGTGGTAAGAATATGACGGTAGCAACAATCCCGGCAGCCCAAAGGGGGCGTTTTTTCGATTTCATCATCAGGGTTAACTGGGCGATAGTAGCAGAAATCATCATCCAGCTAATAAAGAATAGTACGCCAAAGATTACCTTGGTTTTGACCAGACTATCCACAGGCTGTAGTAAAATCCAGAATAGGATGGGAGTAGCTGCGATCGCAAGATTAATCCCTATTGCTACTACTCCTGGACTCTTTTCGCCCCAAACTAAGTCTGCTGAATCCTTAAATAGCTGTAATTTGAGTTGAGATTTTGGATTTTTTACTTGTTTGTAGCGTGCCCAATCTTGCAAGTTTTGTCGCTGAGGTAAGAGTGTGGCAATTAAACCCAAAAGCAGTATTAAGTTGAAACACGAGAGTAGGCTTAAATTATTGCCAAAGATGTACATTGCATCACTATATTGGTAGTCTGGCACAGCAAATCCTAAAATCATTACTTCAAAGCTAGCAACGATGGCATAACTTTGCCCCTTGTTGAGGATAGTAGCATTGGGATTGCGAAAACAACGTCTCACTGCCTGCCAAATCCAATAGCTCCACAAGCCATAATTGAACAAAGAGAAACCGACAAAACTGATAACTCCTCCACTTAATGGTAAGTAATACCACTGGAAATTTGACCAATTTTCTGCATTGCTTTCAGAAGTAGGGAATAGATATGATATTGCCGTAAATGGACTAAATAGCTTCAGCCAATTTGATGGATCTTTCTCAACTGTATAACCATTTCCCATCGCGAGCATTAGAAATAGTAAAAAGAGAACCGCAATACCACCTGACAAGGCTAAAAAACTACTACTACTCCCAGCACCAACTAAACTGCACAGCAATGCTGCACTGTAGAATAAAACAGAGCTACCCACCAGAATTGCCCAGAAACTTAAAATCTTACCCAAAGGAATGTGAGCGGAAAATCCCACCCATAAATATAAGGGAATGGCGAGGATAACCACCAGATAAAGTAAAATAGGTACGCCCAATAACTTCCCCATTAAAATATTGACTTCCGAGCGAGGTGACATGCGAATAAAATTGAGAGTACCGCGACTTTCTTCCTGTGATAAGTTGTTAATAATCAGGTAAGTTCCCACCACTAACAGCAGAAAGATACTAATCCCCGAAAAATTAATAAATATCGCGTGCCACCATTTCTGCCAATTGATGAGAAGATTACCAGCCCCATCCTTGAGGCACTCGTAATCTTTTGAACGGAGGCAGTATTGGCTATAATTTTGATCAAAGGGTAGCTGACTGTAAAAATAGCAAAACAGCAAAATTTGTCCCAGGAGTGAGATAGCAACTGCCATGGTGACATTACGGGATTTGAGGTTACCTTTAATTTCTCGGAATAACTGAGGATTCCATTCTCCTAGTTGAGTGACTAAATTGTGTAGCATAATCAGATTCTCCCGATTAAATTCCTATTTAGATGGTTAGTCTTCTCATCTATCTGACTAGATGTATATCTACTATTAAAGCTGATAACTACCTGAGTTTGAGACTGAGTAATTCGACTTCTCATCGACTTCCTCTGTTTGTAGTAGGCACTTCAGTGCCCCAAAAGCCACAAGAAGCAGGCACTAAAGTGCTTACTACAAACCTGTTTATACAAGTTTCATATCCATAAATTATGCTAACATATTAAATAATAAATGGTGGACAAAATCATGGTTCAGGAAATTTTATTGCGCGATGATTACTCTATCCCAGACGCTGATACCTTAATTACCGAAGACGATACGCCCGTGGATAACTTCGCATCTGCCAAACAACAACGCCTTTTAGTTAGTTCCCTTTACACTTCAGTACAACATCGGACTTTTTTAGCTGAAGCTAATGTTGGTATTTACCACACCGAAGGTGAACCTGCTATTGTACCTGATGTATTTCTCAGTTTGGATGTACAAGTACCAGAGAATTGGTGGGCGAAGCAAAATCGCGTTTACTTGGTTTGGCGTTTTGGGAAACCTCCAGAAGTTGTCATAGAAATTGTCTCTAATAAAGTGGGAGATGAATTAGGAGAAAAACTGAGAATTTACCAACAAATGCGGGTGAGTTATTACATCATATACGATCCAACTCGTCAATTAGGAGAACAACCACTCCGGATCTATGAACTACGGGGAAGTCGATATTTTGAGACTACAGAAACATGGTTAGAACAAGTGGGATTGGGATTAACTATATGGGAAGGAGAATTTGAAGGAAAGCATGATATTTGGGTGCGTTGGTGTTATCAAGATGGTACGGTAATTCCTACTGGAGATGAACGCGCTCAAGAGGCGGAATCAAGAGCAACACAAGCTGAATCAAGAGCAATACAAGCTGAATCAAGAGCAACACAAGCTGAACAACGCGCTCAAATTTTAGCGGAACAATTACGGGCTTTGGGTATTAATCCGGAGGATATTGGCTGAAGAAGTAGTTGTGGATTAAGGGAAATTTATATCGCTTATCTCTTGAGTTCCTTATGGTTAAAATTGGTACAATTTATTGGTGAAAACTGATAAATTGTACCTCTCCTCTAAGCCCTTCCCTGAAAATCGGTATTTTATTTCCTATCTCGACAAACCATTACCAGTATTAGACAGGGGATATTGCAAATTAATCGGATTTCTCCCCAAACCACAGGATTGTTGCCAAGACAAAGGAGTGAAAACAGAGAATATAGTTGGGAAATTTATGAAACTCAAGACAATTAAAAGCAGTAAGTATTCCCATCCAAGATAGCGCTTATTATCTTTATCATCCATAAGATTTCCCCCCTCATATCCCGATCAAATTAGGTATCTAACCCAAGTTGCTAGTTATGAGTTTAGATTTTGTCGATCCCCCTAAATCCCCCTTCAAAAGGGGGACTTTGAATCCATTTCCCCCCTTTTTAAGGGGGGCTAGGGGGGATCTAACCGTCAATATTTGTAACTAGCAACTTACGTTATCTAGAGACGTTCCCTCGAACGTCTCTAACTTTATCTAAGAAAGCCTTGTCAATTCGCCCTCATTCACCTCACCCACAATCGAACCAATCCCCTCTAATGTCGATGGAATTGTTCGTGGATCTAAAAACATCACCTTGCTGCTATTACTGCTACCAATTTTCATCCCCATGTCTAGATAATTCTGAGCCATTAAAAACTGTAAAGCCTTAGCTGATGAGGGATCGTTATTAAGCTTTTTCGCAATAATTTCCATCGCCGCTGCCGTACCTTGCGCCTTTAATATTTGCTGCTTCTGTTGCGCCTCAGCTTCCAAAATTGCTGCCTTTTGACGGGCTTCCGCCTCAATAATTTGTGCCTCCGCTTCGCCCCTGGCACTATTAATTACCGCTTCCCTTTCCCCTTCAGAAGTGAGAATTGCCGCCTGTTTTTTCCTTTCGGCTGACATCTGTAATTCCATCGCCCCCTGTACCGTTTTTGATGGCACAATATCCCGCAATTCCACCCGCGTTACCTTCACACCCCAAGGAGAAGTAGCAATATCCAATTCTCGCAATAGCATTTCATTCACTTCCGCACGAGCAGTAAAAGTTTGATTTAACTCCAACTTACCCAATTCGGAACGAATCTGAGTCAAAACCAAATTTACCATTGCTGCATGAAGATTTTGCACCTTATAGTAGGCACGCTCCATATTCATAATCCGCCAATAAACCACCGCATCAACAGTAATCGAAACATTATCGCGAGTAATGCAGTTTTGCGGCGGAATTTCCAAAACCTTTTCCCGAATAGTATCCTGAAAAGCCACCTGAGACAAAAAAGGAGTAATAAAATTCAGTCCCGGCTCTAATTTCTTCCCATCATACCTGCCCAAAGTCTCTACCAAAGCCTCCTCACCTTGCTTAATAATCTTAATACTTCCAGATAGAGTAGCAGTACCAGTTAAAGCCAAAAATGCCATTAAAAGCCATTCAGACATGATAAATCTCCTAATAAATAAAATGGGGAGTGGGGAGTGGGTAAAAGAGTTAATTTACACAACCTCTGCGAACCTCCTTCCCTACCTCTGTGAACCTTTACGTTAAAAAAAAAATACCAAAGCTTACACCAAAAATACCCACTAAGAACGAAATAAATTTTCTGGTGCAACAATTAAAGTATTTCCTTCTATCCGCAAAACATAAACCTTCTGATGCGGCAAAATAGTAACCTCATAATTTTCACAGATAGCTTGCCAAGAACTCCCTTCATACAAAACTCTTCCAGTTTTTCCCGGCAAAATCTCTGTTAAAGTGATAGCTTCTGTTGCATCTCGCACCTGATAGTTTTTGCTTCTGAAAAACATCGGACGAATCCAGATGACTAAACTCAGAGATAGTCCCATCCAGTACAAAATCTGTAAGTTAAATCCATCGTACATAATGTACTGCCAAATAAACCCCAGAGTAATTCCGGCTCTCCACAAAATTAAGGATACAATCAGGGCACTAACCCCCATCATTAACGGGATAAATTTAGCTTTTTTTGACCAAAGTTGAGGTAAAAAAAACTCAATTAAACAAAGACAGACTCCTGCAACTAACCAAAATAGAGGGGGACTAAAGATAAAGCCCGATTTACTCGTAACCTGTGCCAGTAACCCGATGAAGATAGAAGGCAGTAACACGTTAACCTCCCAGTAACCGTAATCTATTTACTATTAAGACTGATGGTTAACTGAGTTTAAGACTGAGTAATTCGACTTCTCATCGACTTCTCATCGACTTCCGGAACTATAATTTAATTGAGCATTCATGGATATTGACAGCGCTGCGAGCACAGATGAGGTACTCCAGAAACGACAGAGAAACTCAGTTTCTAAGACATACCTTATCAACCTGCAATCTGCTGTATCCTTCATTGTGAGGTAGAAAAATGCTGAAGATATCTCGATTTCAGGAATCCTGCCTGAATTACCTCCTCGCGCCGCTAACGGTAGGAGTCGTGTCAGTGGTGTCAGGCGCGATACCCGTAACCGCAAATCCGATAATTTTGCGATCGCATCCCGTAGTACCATCCCCATCCTGTTCTTCTATAATTTACGGTAGCCCAATTCCTGCCCCGGTACCAGTAAATCCGGTGACAGGGCAACCTTGTTCCTTTTCTTCTGATAATTATCGAGATTATAACTATCGCGATTATGACTATGGGGACTATAACTATGGGAGAAATCCAGTCAGGGGAAGGATTGAGAATTCTACCTTAATTAATCCCACAATCATTGATTCCACCATTTCCGATTCAGTAATCATCGATCCGACAATTATCAATTCATCTAGATATAATCGTAGGGTAATTATTCGCTCCAATGTCATTCAAACCTCCCCTGGAATTACAATTCACATTGGGAGATAAGCCGCTACGCTTTTCAGAAAGTCTGTTTGGAGAGCAGGCTCCCAGGGCAGCAGGGGTGCAGGGGAGAGGGTTTGAGCGAT
>DOIX01000157.1 GCA_003511885.1 Cyanobacteria bacterium UBA11153 | reverse complement strand
CCCCTCTCTCAAAACAGACTTTCTTAAATGCGTGACAGCTTATTTGTTTATCGCAAGGTACTAGGGGCTAGGGGCTAGGGAAGAAATCTCGATCCCTCTCCCCGTTTGTGGAAGCATGTCAGTCAACTAACTCAATGTCATCATAGTTCTAACGAATTGCTGAGAAACAAATGGTAAAATAGTTTTGTTTTTACTGTGGGCTTTACCTTCAGTAAAGACAACTAAAAGATAAGGTCGTCTATCTGGAAGTTCAATATAAGCAGCATCGTGACGTACCTGAGAAGTCCAACCAGCTTTAGACCAAATTTGAGTATCTGAAGGAACACCAGCACCCAAAAATCCTGTAATCTGATTTTCATCTTCACTGGTGAGATCGATAGGTTTGAGATTGCGCTTCATTAAATTCATCATCAATTGCGATCGCGCCGAGGAAACTGCAACTCCCCCAACAATACTATGGAGTAACCGTGCCGTAGCATTTGTAGTCAGCATATTGCGATTTTCCATCAACTCGCCCAAAAATGCCCTTTCCCTGCCATAAGCGCCATCGCACCAGGTTTTTTGATTGACATTAATCGATTCTAACTCTTGCCACCCCAAAGACTGAAAATAGCGATTGACAATATTGCGCTGTAGCTTCCAAGTCTCAAAAGGACTAGGTGGCAACTCCGGACCGCTAGTCGTACCGCTTAAAATATCCACAATCAGACTGGTGGCATCATTACTAGAATAGGCGATCGCATCCTTAATCGCTCTATCTAATTCGGCGGAAGGATTTGTCATCCCCGTTTCCAGCCACTCGTGAATGGCAACCAGATAAAACAGTTTGACAATGCTAGCCGGATAAATTCTCTCAACCCCCCGATAGCTAAATCCCCTCACTTTATATTTCCAGAATTCTTCAGCGGAAAGTGCCCCACCTGTATTTACAGGTACGGGCGGATCGTATACTACCCAAGTGAGGGCAATTTGATTGCGGGCTAAACTTGGAAATTCTGCCCAAACAGCTTCTAAAATATCAGTACCGAGTTTGCTTAGTTGTTCGTCTTTGTGGAAAAATGTCATTTGTTTGTTATTTTTGCTTGGTTGTTGGTGGTTGGTTGTTGGCTCGGTGAATTGAGAATTTTGATGACTTTTGAATGGGTAACTTTTCCCCGCACCCTACTCCCCACTCCCCACTCCCTATTTTCCAGATGTTTCAGGAATTATCAGAATCTCATCGCGGTGAATATTGCTGCCGCACTAGTTTAAACCTTTATGATTCTCCCACCTGCTCGGCTTGGGCAACTCAAGTCGCTAGAGGGCGACATTTGCAGGTATTGTCTCAACAACCGGAGACTCAGGCGCTACAGGTGCGTTTGTGTGAAGATGGCTATGTCGCTTGGTTGAGGGTAGAAGATGTGGTGGAATTAGAAAGGACAGATCGAGTGTATCAAGCGATCGCACTTTCCCGCACCGAGATTCAACAGCGCATTCCTGAAATCATTAATTTTGCTAAGAATGCCATGTTACAACCCAATTATTACCTGTGGGGAGGTACTCTTGGCCCAAATTACGATTGCTCCGGATTAATCCAGGCTGCCTTTGCTGCGTCGGGGATATGGCTACCGAGGGATTCCTATCAACAAGCAGCTTTTACTCAAAATATTGCCATTGAGGAACTTTTAGCGGGAGATTTAGTTTTCTTTGGGACACCTGAAAAAGTGAACCATGTCGGCTTGTATTTGGGCGACGGATGTTATATCCATAGTTCTGGCAAAGACAAAGGTCGTAATGGCATTGCTATTGATTTGCTATCGGGAAAAGGAGATCCGATTAGTCAGTCATATTATCGGCAGTTTAAACAGGCAGGACGGGTTATGGTAAATTATCTAGTTTGCCGGGAAGACTCCCACTATAGCTAAGAGGGATATATCAAACCGTAGCTGATTCTTGGGAAGCCTACACCATAATCTCTGATTTGCTGTAGGAGGATGTCACCAGGACTAAGGTAAGTTGCTGGTTAGGAAGGCCACAACTGGTAATCCCAGTCAGGAAAATTATTTCACAAAGTGTTAAGAATAGTAAATAGGATAGATGAAACTGCGACTTAGTTTAGCAGCAAACCAGGGTTAGTGAATATTTTTAGCACCTTAGAGGCGCAATGTCGCCGCAGTCTACTGATTTTATTTGCAGCAGGATTGGTATTTTGGTCGAGTTTAACCTCTCTCCTCCCCACCCTGGCACCCTACATCGAAGAGATGGGGGGAAGCAAACAACAGGTAGGGATAGTCATGGGGAGCTTTGCCATCGGGTTGTTACTCTCTAGACCAAAATTGGGATATCTGGCAGACTACAAGAGCCGCAAGCTAGTTGTCATTGTTGGTACCAGTGTAGCCGCGATCGCACCTTTGGGTTATTTATTCATCCATTCCATACCTTTGTTAATCGCACTGCGGATTTTTCACGGTGTTAGTATTGCTGCTTTTACCACAGGTTTCATGGCTTTGGTGACAGATTTATCGCCTATAGATAAGAGGGGTGAAGTTATTGGTTATATGAGTTTAACTACGCCAATTGGTATGGCTTTTGGGCCAGCTTTGGGAGGATTTATCCAAGCCTCAGCAGGCTACACTCCTTTATTTTTATTTGCAAGTGGATTGGGTTTACTAGCTACGATTTGTGCTATTCCAGTTAAGGAATCGCCGCGATTGCCAGTGGTAAATCCTGACAGAAATCAATCTCCACTGAAAGCGATTGGTCAACTTTTAGTTGGGCCGAGATTACGGATTCCAACATTGCTTCTTCTCTTGGTAGGTTTTTGTTTTGGCAGCATTACTACTTTTATGGCATTGTTCATCAAATCAACTGGTGTTGACTTAAATCCAGGTTGGTTTTTTACTACGGCTGCGATTGCTAGTTTTATGACGCGGTTTGTCACAGGTAAAGCATCTGATAGATATGGGCGAGGACTTTTTATTACAGGTAGTTTGATTATTTATACCCTGTCAATGTTTGCGATATTTATGGCAAAAAGCTCCCAATCTTTTTTAGTGGCTGGTTTCCTGGAAGGTATTGGATATGGCACTTTTTTACCGATAATAATTGCGTTGATTTCCGATCGCTCTTTACCCAATGAAAGAGGTCAGGTTTTCTCTGTTTCAATCAGCGGTATGGATCTAGGAATTGCTATGGCTGGCCCTATATTGGGTTCTATTATTGACGAAATCGGTTACTCAGGAGGTTTCTTAATTGCAGGAGTTGTAATGTTGGTAGCCGTGATGATTTTTATTACTCAGTCTGGTAAAGATTTAGCTCACTCTCTTCGATTTGCTACTGGTAGAGAAAGGGATATTTATGCTTTAGAGACTAAGGATTAGGAGCTTGATAGCCAGGGACTAGTGCAGCGCGGCAGAAGTTTCTCACCAGTTTCATTAGACATCTCCAAAATATAAATTATGGCTTACC
>DOIX01000349.1 GCA_003511885.1 Cyanobacteria bacterium UBA11153 | reverse complement strand
GATGAGAGATTTATCGCCGCAATGCTTCGCCCCTACAACATCCATAGTTTCTGAATATTCTCTGTCGATGGTGATGAAAGAGGGATAGTAACCTAATGCTAAAGAATCTGCTGCGATAGTAATGATTCCCGTTTCATTTATTCCCAAAATTTCTCCTGTGTTACTGCGAATTGTGACTTTGGCATGAGGGAGAATTTTGCCGCTGCTATTGTTACCTGCGAGGAAAGCTTCTGGTTTGAGGGTAACAATTTGAGAAGCGGTTTCTGTCATTCCGTAAGTGGGGGCTAATCGGATGCGGTGGTTTCTTGCTTCTGCTAGGAGAGATTCCCAAGGAGCTGCGCCTCCTAAAAGTACTGTTTGAAAGCGAGATAACCATTCAGCTTCGCCAGCATTGAGAAGTTTTTGTAATTGTGTGGGGACTAGGGAAATGAAAAATTCTGCTGGATTGATATTTCTGCCTTCGCCAGTCATTAAGGCTTTAAATGGGAAAATGGCGAATTTTCCTCCAGTAATTAAGCAACGGAGGAATTGCATTAATCCGCTAACGTGATAGAGGGGTAATACACAAAAAGAGTTAATTGGTTTGTAGTCGAAATATTGATGAAATCCTTTTACTGAGGCGATTAGGGTATCCCAAGTATGGATAGCAAAGCGAATCTCTCCGGAAGAGCCGCCTGTGGGAATCGCGATTGTTGGTTTTGAGTATTGTGTTTTGAGTGTTGTGTTTTGAGTTTGGTTGTTAGGCTCCCATTTGTCAAATTTATCTGCCAAGATTAAATCTGGTTTAACTAAATTGAGGATTTGTTTCCATTCACTTTCCACCCAATTAGGATTGCCAAGGAAAACTGGACAATTATTAGCAACTCCTGCTAAAAAAGCGGCAATAAACCGCCAAGGATCTGATTCAACTACCAATATTTTGGGTGGTCTTTTATCTAGAGAAAAGTAGGTGAATTTATCAATAAATTCGGCGATAATTCGATTAAATTGGTTACTGTTATAACCAATTAACCAATCTTCGTTAAGACGTTGTTTGAGATAAGTTAATGGCTTGTCCACAATGGTGCAGTTTCTTTATCTAAAATCTATGCCATCATCATCATCAGAAAACCAATGATTTACGCCAAAACCAACAGGGCGATGCGATAATTTACTGGCTAAGTGCAAAGCCATCTGTCTGCCAATTGCAGTTTCAAAAACAGAGGAAAATACCGTATCAATATGATAATCTTGACAGAACTTAATTAAACGTTTGGGAGAACCTGCGATCGCAACTTTGATGACAAAAATCCCTCGCCATCCTTTCTCGTAACAGTCTTCGAGCTGCTGAATTGTGGCTACTGATTCATCTAAGGCAATAGGTGTATCATAGTCCTGGCACATTGTCAATAGTGTGAAAAATTCCTGTGGTGGTAGTGGTTGTTCGAGAAATTCGACAATTCCAGCATTATCGCAAATTTTCAACCAGCGATCGCATTCTTGCTGATTTAGCCCTCCATTGGCATCTAGGCGTAGTTTTGCCGATGTTGGTAGCATGTCCACAAGCTGCTTAAATATGGTAATTTCTTCTGCAACGCTACCTACGCCAATTTTCCATTTAAAAGTCCGATATCCTTCATCCCAAGCTTTTTGCCACGATTGTAATGCTTTCTCTCCTGGTGGTAATAGATAACTGTAGGAAATTTGAGAATTGAGATTTTGCATCTCAGACTTGACGGATTTTGCCCAATAATCTTGGTTTAACCTCTCCCCCAACCCCTCTCCTGCAAGGAGAGGGGGGCAATTCTCCTTCAACCCCTCTCCTGTAAGGAAAGGGGAGCAATTCTCCCCCCTTCCCTTTAAGGGAAAGGGGGCAGGAGGGGTTAGGTAGCTCGAATCTTTGCGGCTCTCCATTCCCCAGCAAGCCGACTCAAATCCAAATTGACAAGCAGGCAATCTAGCTGGAATAGAGAAAATATCTGTTGGTGTAATTTCTGATGGTAATTTTTGGCAAAAATTGAGGGCTTCTTCTAATGTTTCGGAGCCAAACCAGGGAATGGGTGCAATTTCTCCCCAGCCAATTCTCCCTGTTTCATCGGTAAGATTGATAATTATTCCTTCTCTCACTTTCCATTCACCGTGACTGGTTTTTAGTGGTTGTCGGAAACGTCGTTGGTAAGGACGAAATTTAAAATGGTAATTTGTCATTATAGATTAGGTAAAATAGGCTCATCAGTCCAGTCATTTTACCATCTTTACCGGGGAGGCGATCCCTCTTGTGAATACTTGGAAGGAACTCTTAACGGGGAAAAGTGGATAATAATTGACGCAAACAGTATCATGAAAACACTTTTGCAAGAGGTCTAATCAGGGTGTTATGCCCACCAATAGACATCTCCCGATAAGATTTAGATCTAACCACCCTGCCCCCCTTCCCGCCAGAAAGAATCAGGATTTTAAAGCCTCTACTCGACAGAGATAGGTTTCCAGAGGGATCAGAATTAATTACCAGAGATCTCTAATAGACTCAATCTATCTTATCTATAAAAGAGATAGTTTATGACACTCAATACTGCATCTGCGCTGAAGGTTAAGCATTTATCCCTGGGAAAAAGTAACGTCGTAAATTTCCCTAAAAATAATAGTCAGTATTTTTGGCAATTGTGGAAATCTTATGAAGATTATTTTTATAAATGTTGCCTCAATTAGCTGGGAAGTTATGCTCATAATGCTGAAGAAGTAATGAGTATAGCAAAGATCAAAAGTTGGCAGAAATGGCAAAAATATGGAAATACAATCAAATGTCCTAAATCTTGGTTAACTAAAATTATCTATAACTCTTGCATGGATGTCCATCGAAAAAAACGACGAGAAGCTTTATTAATCGAAAACATCGACGATATTAAATCTAACGATAATTCAGAAATTGCTGCTAGAGAAGAATCGATTCCGGCAATTCTTCTCTCCTTTGATTTTATACTACTATCACGAGCAACCATATCAAGAGATTGCCAAACAACTGGCAATCTCTGAAGAGAACGCTCACAAACAGATTAAACAAGCGCAAAGCATTCTGCAAAAGCAGTTAAATAAATATCTTGCTGGGGAAGATGACACTTGTTTAGATTTCTGTTTGCTATCCCAAAACAAGGAAATTTATATGGGGGAGGAAGAGTTATCATCAAAGCAAGGAGTGATTTGTCAGTTAAATTTATCCATCCCTGCAAATAGCAAGGAGGAAGAAATTAGCTATAACGTCACTGTACTATGTCAGGAAACTCTACCTTATCATTGGTACAGCTCTATTAATCTTTTAGCTTGGAGATGAATTTTTATTTTGTCTTCGAGTAAACTTCAACTAGGCAAAACTCCCCTTGTCAACTGTCAACTGCTATGAGATTGTGTGGTTTGCCCAAAAAGGGCATATCAAACCTGGATTGGGATGAAAAGATGTTACCGTTGTTGTTTACGAGAGAGCCATTCGACCTCTTGCCTAAATCCTAGGAAGCCCCCTCGCGTCCCCCAATTCTGGGGGACTTTGAATTCTGATTCCCCCCAGGATTGGGGGGTTAGGGGGGCGATAAACCTACTAGTTTTAGCAGCTAATGTATTGTCTGCTACCGTATCTACACCAGTCGGGGAAAGCCCCCTCGCATCTCCCTGGGGGACTTTGAATTCCGATTCCCCCCAGGATTGGGGGGTTAGGGGGGCGATAAACCTAGTAGTTTTAGCGGCTAATGTATTGTCTAATTTATTGTCTATCCCACTATGCTGATGCAAAAAGACTCTCAGAGAATTCGTGGCACGACAAAGCTCATTGAGCAATCTGCTCGTCAGTTGCGTCAACAGCTTACTCCCGCAGAAGCCCACTTATGGCGTGCTTTGAGCCGTCGTCAATTGGCAGGACTAAAGTTTCGCTCTCAGCATCCAGTCGGACGTTTTATTGTGGATTTTTATTGTCCATCCTGTAAGTTAGTAATTGAGGTTGATGGAGATGTTCATACTCAGCAACAAGCCTATGATCAGGCTCGGACAGAGCAGCTTCAGGCTTTTGGGTATCAAGTATTGAGGTTTACAAATAAAGCTGTTTTAAACAGTTTGCCGACTGTTCTTGAGGAGATTATCAAAGTAGCAGAAGCCAAGTCGAACCACCCTTAGCTCCCAATTGGTATATATACATCTTTCGCCCCCCTAGCCCCCCAATTCTGGGGGGAACCGGAGTTCAAAGTCCCCCAATTCTGGGGGACGCGAGGGTGCGCAAAACCGCAGCCCCAAAGCTAACAGGAGCAAAGGTTCCAGGAATTGAAAGGGAATTTGGGAGAGAAAAAATCCCCGTAACTCGAAAAATTCCCAAAATGGGGTTGGGAAACGTCTTATAAATATAAGCGGTCAGAGAAAACCGCTTAGAGTCCATCCCTTAGTTACCTCTTACTTAACCCCAAAATGAACAGATCCCGCAAAATACAAATCGCACTCGGTACAATTCTCCTGTGGTCATCTACAGCAGTCAGTAGCTTGGCTGCAACCAACATTAACCCTGGAAAAAATCAGTCAAACACAGTAAATTTTCCTGTTGAAAGTATTCCATCTAGCCAGTTAAATTTAACACCAGATACTAATTTAATTGCTGGGAATGGAGATGATATATACATGATTGCTCTCGACGACGAGACAGATGACCATCATGATGATATTGTAGCGTTGATTTACAGTTATGATGCGCTACTAGCAGTGGGGGATATTGCAGCAGCCAGGGCGTGTTTTCAAACTTCGCCGCCAGATTCAGATCCCCCCAGCCCCCCTTAAAAAAGCTATGCTTTATAAACATCTTTCTTAACA
>DOIX01000351.1 GCA_003511885.1 Cyanobacteria bacterium UBA11153 | reverse complement strand
TTTAAATGCGCAGCAGCTTATCACGAAAAAAGTCAAGGGAAAACACTGTTGGCGATTGCGAAGCGCATACTCAGAACTCCAAACTCCGAACTTAGGTTTATGGTATGTGAGATAGAGATAAACCCGGTTTCTTCAAGAAACCGGGTTTATTTTGCCCACTTCATCCCAGTGAAACCGCTACGATCAGTCCAATGAATAGCTATAACATCCTCAAACTCCAGAAGCTATTTACAGCCAGTTTTTGACTTTTGAATGGGTGACTTTTGACTTGTGCTATAAATTGTCAATTTGCTTGCGCAGCGCTTCCAACTCATCATCAACTGCTGACTTGGCACCGGGAGCGGTTTTTTGCTCAGAAGCTGGCAGGGCACCTTGGGAAGGAGAAGCCCCTGATAGCAATCCTGCCTTCATAGCTGCCAACTCATCATCAACATCACTGCCGGATTCCAGAGCAGCAAACTGACTTTCTAAATTAGCACCAGTCAGCTCATAAGCAGATTGGGAGCGAGCTTCTATTTCCAATACTTTCTCTTCCATCCGCTCAAAGGCACTCATAGCAGAGCCAGTACCCAGTCGCCCAATGGTAGTTTGCAACTGCTCGTTAGCCTTAGCCGCTTGTGCCCGTGCTTTGAGCATATCCTTTTTCGTCTTAGCTTCAGAAATTTTACCTTCCAGGGCAATCAGGTTGCGTTTCAGGGTGTCCACCTGTGTCACCTGTTGATCTAACTGACCTTTTAGTGTAGCAGCAGCATCACCGCTGGCTTTTTTCCGGACTAGGGCTTCCCTTGCTAGGTTTTCATCACCTTTTTGCAGGGCAAGTTGGGCGCGTTGCTGCCAGTTATTCGCTTCGGATAGATTTTTATTATATTGTTGTTCGGTCTTTTTTTGAGTAGCAATGGATCTAGCAACTGCTTGGCGCAGTTGGATCAAATCTTCTTGCATGTCGATAATGGCTTGTTCGAGAATCTTTTCTGGATCTTCGGCTTTACTGACAAGATCGTTAAGATTGGCTCTGACAACTCGGCTCAGGCGATCGAATAATCCCATGATACTGTTTATCCTTGTGGCATGTACAAATTAAGGAATTGGAGGAAGCGGCTCAAGGTAATTACCTGTTACCATGGTCTAGCGCAGTCAGACTACTTTGGATTGCTCCATTTCAGCCTGTATTACTACGATCTGTTCCTTACCCAATTAGATAGGATACTTTTTCTTTAGTTTAACTAATGGCGGTTTGGCGTGGACAAAATCTAGGGATGCCCAGAAGATTCTGAGGGATTGGGGGGTAATTTGGTGGATGGGGAAGCTCCTTGCAAGTTGGCTTTCATTGCTGCTAGTTGAGAGTCTATATCGTCTTCGACTTCCCATAGTGCATAATCTTCTATGCTACTGGTGGTGAGTTGTGCGATTGCCAACGGCCTCCGCGAAGCTATTGCATCATCTTCGGCTTCAAGGTGCATCACCTTGTCTTCTAGTCGCTCCAGGGCAGTCTCCGTCTGCAAATTTCCCAAGATCTCGTAAACTTTTTGGGAGGCTTGGGCGGATCTAATTCTGGCGATATAGGCATCTTTTTTGGTTTTTACTTCAATCAGTTTACTGTCTAATACCCGCAGTTCTTTTCTCAGCTTGGTGACTACTTCATTTTGTTGGGCTAGGTGAGGAAGTAATGTTTTGGCTGTCTCGCGAGCAATTTTGCGCTTGGTGAGGGCTTCCCGCGCCAAAGTCTCGTCTCCCTGAGATAGGGCTTTCTGGGCGCGGCTATACCACTCATCTCCTGTGGCTTCGGCTTGAGATACTTGTCTTTCGGTACGTTTTTGGGATGCAATCGCACCTGCAACAGCCTGTCGCATCTGAATTAGATCCTGCTGCATTTCTTCTACAGCTTGTTCGAGGATTTTTTCGGGATCTTCAGTTTTTGCTACCAGGTTGTTGAGATTAGCGCGGATGACTCTCAGGATGCGATCGATCAATCCCATAATAGATCTATTTCCTTTCTCGTTCTTATTCTAATCTATTTTGTTAGTCTCGATCTGGTTTTGGTTTGGTTTGATTAACATTAGAGTTTTTCTTTTGGGGTGCTGTGGATTTGGGTTGGGCTGTAGATTTAGGTTGGGCGGCGGGTGAAGGTTGAGCAACAGGTGGTATGCCTCCTGGTGGCAGAGACGGATTTAAAATTGCTGCGGGTAAATTTCCTCCATTATCAGGGGGGACTTCCTCAATCCCAAAAGATGGCGGTTGAGTTACTTCTTCGATTCCCTGATTTCCAATCGGTTTAGCGGGTGATGGGATTGTTTTACGTTGGGGAGTTGCTTCTAGACGACTGAGGTTACCGAGATTTACGTCTGTAAATTCATTGTCCGCTAGATTCGGTCCGACAATGTTTGGGGAGACTTGAGTTGGCTGGTTGTTATTTATGGCTGGTTGTTTGGGTGTTGGGGGACTAATAGTTGTGCCGCTAATACTTAAATTGCCGCGACTGTTGGGATTGAGCAATATGTAGGTCAATGTAGCACTCGAAAGTAACAAGAGTAAGATCGAGCCAATTCCTACTGGGGTAAATATTTTGTTGCCGAAGCGCTTTTTTGATTTAGCTGCTGGTGGGGATGCTGGTTGCGATCGCGGTTCTGATTCTGCTATGCTGCGCAGAAGTTTTTCTGATGACTCTAAATATTCTTCTGGCTGGGTTGGATGTGAGGATGGAAAGGATTGAGTATCCTGCTCTTGTCCTTCTGTGGCAGAGTTTGGCAGCGGGCTGGTTTCTGTGGTAGTAGTCTCTGGAAATTCCCCTCGTTTGGAGGAGGGGAAAGCTAAGATATTTGTCTTTTCACCAGTTATTGATGGGTTGGAGGTATCTCTGTCAACTGCGTTTTGCGATGGATTGCTTTCTGATGTCTGATTGGATAATGAGATGGGGAATGGGATAGTTGCGGGGACATTCGTCAGCGCTGACTCGGTTGCTTCTCCTTCCCGATTGACGGAAATCAACTCGATGGCTTGGCGGCGGGCGGAAGTACCGGGGTGACGTTGATGAGTCAGGGGACGAAGTGTTTTTTGGCGGCGATAGCGACTTAATTCAGCTTCTAGCTGCACGTCAAGGCTAGCCAAAGCTGCTTTTAAGGTTGGGTTAATTGACGGCTTGACTTGGGCAGGATTTGGGGATTCAACTGTAGTGTTTTGGCTCATGAGGAGGACATATAGCGAGGGACTAGGGGATTGGGGCTTGGGTAGAAATCTGTCAAATCAAGGGTTTGAGGAATTTAAAATGTCTTAACCGCCAGGACGGTTGCTATAAATTGAAATAATAACTAAAGTTGCTAGCTGGGGGCTAGCGGCTGGGGGCTAGCGGCTAGGGAATGGGGACTAAAGAAGATGAGTATGTCTTCCGCCCAAAACAAGTAACCGCCAACTTACCTTAACACAGTCTGATTCCTTTTGAAGCAACCGAACCAGAACGGAATCGGCTGCATTTTCGTTGTAGTTTAATTACGATGGGTGTGGGGCTATGAGCAGACAGGATGTTTGAATCTCTCAATCGTATATTAAGCAAGCTCGAAAATCAGCCCTTGTGGCAAGAGCGACAGGAGTTACAACAGTTGCTTGCCTGTTGGGCGGAAATTGTGGGTACGAAAGCAGCTCAGGAAACTAGACCATTCGCGATCGCGCGGGATACTCTTTATGTTGCTACCTCCAGCTCTGTTTGGGTTCAGGATCTCAAACTCAAGCGCTATCAGATTTTAAAACAACTTCAGGCTAAGTTGTCTATCCCCTTCACAGACATTTACTTTTCTACTGCTCAGTGGCATCAAGACTCCACTGATTCCTCCACCACTTCCTTGTCACAACATCCCAGTTATATCGATCCGAAATTCGGGAATTCTCAGTGCCGGGATGGTAGCAAAAATGGGGATGATTGCCAAAATTCTCCTCCTATCCCCCTTGATGCTGCCTCTCTGCCCACATATCGAGATCCCCAATCTGCTTTTGCCAGATGGGCACAAATCCTACAGGCGCGATCGCAATCTTTGCCCCTGTGTCCCCAATGCGGTTGCCCCACCCCGATGGGCGAAATTCAGCGTTGGTATGTCTGTGCTTTGTGTGCTGCCAAACAATGGCAAGGTTAGTCCATATTTCCCCACCCCTCCTTTTCCTTAATGGTCAATTCCTGCTATCTTTACCTCCAGAATCAATGGTTTCTCCTCTAGCTCTAGCCGTATTTTCGTATCTAAATACACAAAATGGCATGAGGTTTGGCTTGATCCCCAGGGGGTTTAAGGTAAGATCGCTCCATTTTAATACCCTGGGCAGGACTTCGTTACTTTTCTTAATCGAAAATGTTTACATATATAAAGTAATTATAAAAAAAAACAAAAAAAATCAGATTATTCGGCAAAAACTGGGGAACAATGTAATGCTAAGAGTAAAGAAAAAAATTATTTCTGAACAGAACTCCCATGAAGACCTTCACTAATGCAATTTCTGCCTGCCAGTTTTGTCGGTATTACCAGCTTCAAGGGAGACGAGGCGGTATGTGTCACCAACTAGGAGTACCTGTGAAAGCTGGGTGGAAAGCATGTTCCCTAGCACTTCCACCCTTTGCCCCATCTTGGGAAACTCTGGAAGAAATTTGGCAAAATGACCGATTGGTACTAAAAGATATTCTCAAAGAAGATATGACAGAAGTATGTTCGCAAAGTTGCTCCAAGTCAGATGTACCAGCCGAAACCATAGCTTTAAGCCCCGATCCCCTAATGAAAGAGATGATCCCAGCATAACCGATTACGGTGCGATCGCGAGATTCGGTCATCCCTACCATTCTGTTTACTCTATAAAAAAGTGAACAGGATCGAACGGACTTTATGAATCAAACTTTGATATTAATTTCCCTGTTTGAGGAAGTTTCAATTCCTGAAACACACTATCACCTTTTGATTACCAGAAATTAAGCTAATTTTGAAACAAATCCAACATTTTTCTTTTCCAATTACCAAAAATCGCACTTTTAATCGAAAAAGTGCGATTTTTAACGTTAAGGGGCTAGGGGCTAGGGGCTAGGGGCTAGAGGCTAGGGGCTAGGGGCTAGAGGGTAGGGGAAGAGAAGATCTATTGA
>DOIX01000352.1 GCA_003511885.1 Cyanobacteria bacterium UBA11153 | reverse complement strand
AAAACCCACACCCCACACCCTCCCCTCACGAAAAGACTTTTTCAGCAAACCCTACTTATAACGAGAATAACGATGAAAGCGATAATCATGACAACCGCAGGCGCACCAGAAGTATTGCAACTCATGGAAGTGCCACAACCCCAAATCCAAAACGATAGCGAAATCCTCATCCGACTCCACGCCGCAGGAGTAAACCCAATTGATACAAAACTCCGGAGCCGCAGCACATTTTATCCCAAAGAAATGCCCGCGATTTTAGGATGTGATGGAGCAGGTGTAGTAGAAGCGATTGGCAAAGAAGTAAAGCGATTTAAAGTAGGCGATGAAGTATATTTCTGTGCTGGCGGCTTGGGAAAATCTGGCACGGGAAACTATGCTGAATTTACCGTCGTCGATGAAAGATGGGTAGCCCGGAAACCAACATCTCTTTCCTTTGCCGAAGCCGCCGCCGCACCATTGGTACTAATTACCGCTTGGGAATCATTATACGATCGCGGACGGTTGGAAGCAGGACAAAAAGTCCTGATTCACGGAGGGGCAGGTGGCGTTGGGCATGTTGCCATTCAGCTTGCTAAACTAAAAGGTGCTGAAGTTTGTACTACTGTAGGCTCTCCAGAAACAGCCAGATTAGCCCGTCAATTAGGAGCAGACCATACTATTCTTTACAAACAAACCGACTTCGTGCAAGCTGTTTTAGATTGGACAGGGGGAGAAGGAGTAGATATCGCGTTGGATACTGTAGGTGGTAAAATTTTCTACGATACCGTTCCTGCCGTGCGAGTCTATGGCGATTTAGTCACTATTCTCGAACCCAACCCAGACGATGGTAACTGGAAAACGGCGCGATCGCGAAATCTCCGCATTAGCTTAGAAATCATGCTCACTCCAGCCTTACAAGGCATTATTACTGCACAACTCCATCAAACCAAAATTCTTGAAGAATGTGCCAGTTGGATTGATGAAGGAAAGCTAAAAATTCACCTATCTCAATCTTTTCCCTTATCAGATGCAGTTACAGCTCATCAAGCCATGGAGTCAGGAGCCACTACAGGAAAAATTTGTCTCCTGATATCATAAAATTGGTTGTTGGTTATTGGTTATTGGTTATTGGTTATTGGTTATTAGTTATTGGTTATTGGTTATTAGTTATTGGTTATTGATTGTTGTTTGCTCTAGTAACCGCCACATCGGGATCCACAGAAATAACGTCATGAATAGAGACTTAAACCCTTGCTATGTCAAGGGTTTGATTCCTTTTAAATAATTGTCAACTGTCAACTGTCAACTGTCAACTGTCAACTGTCAACTGCTATTTATATGGATAAAGGGAACCAAATTATTGAGCAATATAACCAGAAAAAACGTAATTTTTCTGGTTTAAACCTCAGTGGCGCAACCTTAATTACCGAAAAACTAAGTACTGCTAATTTTAGCAATGCCGATTTAAGCAATGCTCTTTTATTTGGTACCGATCTCAGTCAAGCTATATTATTAAATACTAATTTAAGTGGCGCAATTCTCGTCGCAGCAATCCTCACAGATGGTATCTTGATTGATGCTAATTTAATTGATGCAAACCTGAGTGGGGCAAAATTAATCCGTGCGAAATTAATAGGCGCTAAGTTAAGTGGAGATAAATTAGTTGGTACTAACCTTCATCAAGCTAATCTGACTAGTGCGGATTTGAGCAATACTAATCTATTTGGTTCTAATTTCAGCAATACCGATCTCAGTAAGACTAATCTCAGTCATGCTAACTTAATTGAAGCAGATCTGAGTTATGCTCTATTATTGGGTGCAAACTTGACGAAAGCAGATTTAAGTCGTGCTAATCTCAAAGGTGCGGATTTGAGGGGAGCAAATTTGAGTGGAGTCAATCTCAATGGCGCTCATTTAAACTTAAACTCACCGGAATTAATCGCAGAAATTTTACATCAAGCAGCGGAGAAACACGACAATAAAAAAAAGAAGCTACCCGAATTAATTCTCAGGTATCGCCAGGGGTGGGACTTTTTGAGCAAACTGAATCACCCTTTGGCAGGATGGGGAATGGAAACGATTAGATCCCTCGCCTCACCAAATCAGCAATTTCCCTGATCTTTTCTTATGAGTAATTTATTATTAGTTTAACAACCAATAACCAAGAAAAAAATACCAAAAACCAATTATACTTTGGCTTCTAAAGACTTAAGATATTCAGTATTAACACCAGACTCGCGGATGAGAGAAATTTTACCAGTCCGAGCAATTTCCTTAATACCAAACTTGCTCAATACTTGAACAATTGCCACCATTTTACCAGGATCTCCCACCACTTCCAGAGTTAAGGAATCCTCAGCAATATCCACCACTCGTGCCCGGAATACCTGAGCCAATTCAATAATCTCCGATCGCGACGAACTAGTAGCATTAACCTTAAGTAGCATCAACTCTCGTTCCACACAAGGCACAGTAGTGATATCCTGTACCTTCAGAACATTAATCAACTTGTAGAGTTGCTTAGTGAGCTGTTCTATCGAACCTTCATCACCCGGAACCACCATTGTAATCCGAGAGATACCAACCTGTTCGGCTGGACCTACAGCCAAACTTTCAATATTAAAGCCCCGACGGGCAAATAAACCAGCAATTCGGGTTAAAACCCCAGCTTCATCTTCAACTAAAACCGAAAGGGTATGTTTCATACAAGACAAAAAATTGAGTCGGCAAGCACTCACCGATCGAAATTTCAATGCCAAGGTCAATAGGTATGTTGGCAGATTATTTTATATTATCGCAGCTTTTTGCGATCGCGCCCTTTCATCCGGTGTGCCACTCCCCACCAGGGCATCCGGTGTGGCACTCTCCCCTCCCCCCAAGCAAATATCCAATTCCTCCGGTAAACTGACCTAAAGACTAGTAAGAGAAAAAGATAGCCTCTCACAGTGTTTTCGTCCACCGGATTAGAGACAAGAATTTCAAAGCTTGTACTAAGTAGCATTACCGCCACCAGCCCTATGGTGGCATTGATCGGATTTTTGCTATAGCTTATTTCTAAACCTTCTCACTCGATATGGCACAATTTTAGGTAAAATTAAACTTTCCAGCATGACGGCAAAGACTCCTACCCTCCTAACCCAATACAACCCAACCACTACTGAAGCTAAATGGCAGAAGTTTTGGGAAGAACATCAAGTATTCAAAGCCAACCCACAACATCCTGGCAAACCCTACTCCATTGTCATTCCACCACCTAATGTTACAGGTAGCTTGCATATAGGTCATGCCTTCGAGAGTGCCCTGATTGACACCCTGGTGCGCTACCACCGGATGAAAGGGCGAAATACCCTCTGGTTACCAGGAACCGATCATGCTAGCATCGCCGTCCATACGATGCTGGAAAAACAGCTCAAAACTGAAGGCAAAACCCGTTATGAATTAGGGCGGGAAAAATTTCTGGAAAGGGCTTGGCAGTGGAAAGAAGAATCCGGCACTGCCATTGTTAACCAACTGCGCCGCTTAGGTGTATCAGCAGATTGGTCAAGACAAAGATTTACCATGGATGAAGGCTTATCCAAAGCCGTACAGGAAGCATTTGTCCGACTTTATGAGGAGGGATTGGTTTACCGAGGCGAATATCTTGTCAACTGGTGTCCCGCCTCTCAGTCAGCCGTATCCGATGTGGAGGTGGAAAATAAGGAAGTTGAAGGTAATTTATGGCATTTCCGGTATCCTCTCACTGATGGTAGCGGTTATTTGACAGTGGCAACTACTAGACCAGAAACAATGTTAGGGGATACCGCTGTTGCGGTTAACCCCAATGACGAAAGATATCAGAATTTAATCGGGAAAACCGTTACTCTACCAATAATGGACAGAGAAATTCCGATTATTGCCGATGAATTAGTTGACCCCACTTTTGGGACAGGTTGCGTCAAAGTAACCCCCGCCCACGATCCCAACGACTTTCAAATGGGTCATCGGCATAAGTTACCATTTATTAACATCATGAATAAGGACGGCACTTTAAACGAACATGCCGGAATTTTTCAAGGGCAAGACAGATACGAAGCCCGTCAGAAAGTAGTACAGCGCCTTGAAGAGGATGGATACCTAGTTAAGATAGAAGATTACAAGCATACAGTCCCCTATAGCGATCGCGGCAAAGTCCCTATCGAACCCCTTCTCTCCACTCAGTGGTTTGTCAAAATTCGCCCCCTAGCCGATTGCGCCCTAGAATTCCAGGACAAACATAACTCCCCTCAATTTGTCCCCGAACGTTGGACAAAAGTTTACCGGGATTGGCTGGTAAAATTAGAAGATTGGTGTATTTCCCGCCAACTTTGGTGGGGACATCAAATTCCCGCCTGGTACGCAGTCAGCGAAACCGATGGCGAAATTCAAGATCGTACACCCTTCGTAGTCGCTCGTAATGAGGAGGAAGCCCAAGAAAAGGCCGTAGCACAATTTGGCAAAAATGTCAAACTAAAACAAGACCCCGACGTATTCGACACCTGGTTTTCGTCAGGATTATGGCCTTTTTCCACCATGGGTTGGCCTAATGAAACCATCGATCTCAAAACATACTATCCAACCACAACCCTGGTAACAGGCTTTGACATCATCTTCTTCTGGGTAGCCCGAATGACCATGATGGGGGGACATTTTACAGGAAAAATGCCTTTTGAGACAGTTTACATCCACGGCTTAGTCAGGGATGAAAACAACAAAAAAATGTCCAAAACCGCCAATAACGGCATCGATCCCCTAATTTTGATTGACAAATATGGGAGTGATGCCTTGCGCTACACCCTAATTCGGGAAGTAGCAGGGGCAGGTCAAGATATTCGGTTGGAGTATAATCGCCAAACAGACGAATCAGCATCAGTAGAAGCATCGCGGAACTTTGCCAACAAACTCTGGAATGCAGCCCGGTTTGTCATGATGAATCTAGATGGCAAGACACCAGAGGCATTAGGCTCTCCCCTGGATGCCGGGATTGACAAGGAAGAGAACGTCACAGGGTTAGAATTATGCGATCGCTGGATCTTGTCTCGCTTCCATCAAGTGGTGCGTCAAACCAACGACGATCTGGACAACTACGCTTTAGGAGAAGCAGCCAAGGGACTCTATGAATTTATCTGGGGAGACTTCTGTGACTGGTACATTGAACTAGTTAAATCCAGACTGCGGCAAGAAGCAACATCTCCCACCCGAGTGATTGCCCAAAAAACCCTTGCCTACGTCTTAGAGGGTATCCTGAAACTCCTCCATCCATTTATGCCTCATATCACAGAAGAAATATGGCATTCCCTCACCCAAAAATCCACCGAGGTTTTGGCCCTACAACAATTACCAGAATTAGGCAGTTCTGAGGTAGAATCTTTATCTCAAAACTCACCGATTGACTCAGGCTTAGAGGAGAAATTCGCGCTCCTTATTAGCACGATTCGCACAATTCGGAACCTCCGGGCTGAGGCAGGAATCAAGCGAGGAGTCAAAGTGTCAGCCATCCTCCAAAGTGAGGAGAGTAACGCTCGTCAAATAATGGAAGCAGGTAAATCTTACATTCAAGACTTAGCAGAAGTCCAAAAATTGACAATTACTCCATCCCTAACAGAAGAGATTAAGACAACCATGGCTGGTGTAGTTGGTACCACCCAAGTCTTGATTCCCCTAGCAGGAGTCGTCGATGTCGAAGACCTCCGAGTCAAATTAACCAAAAACTTAGGTAAAGTAGAAGGAGAAGCCAAATCCATCTCCAGCCGTCTGGCAAATGAAAACTTTGTCAGGAAAGCCCCTCCCGAAGTAGTCGAGAGTGCGAAAAATGCTTTAAGTGAAGCATTACATCAAGCCGAGATCCTGCGCAATCGCATCAATCGACTCTAGAAAGAAGAGAAAAATCGGCTGGACTGAGTGACTCACCTATCATCTATTTGTTATAAGTTGTGGGTTAAGAGTAATTACGAAACAACAAAAAACAAAAAAAACAAACAACTAACAACTAACAGGAAATGCTACACCTGGCCCTAGTGGAAAAGAATGAGGATGTAGGCGGAGTAAAACTACAATTGCTAGCCTGCCAACAATCAGATCATTGCTGGGCAGTAATCAACCCAGAAAGAGCGATCTCGACTGACATTAATTCCCTTCAGGAGGGATTGTTAGTCTTGATCGAACTTTCTGATGGTCAAGAAGTTAAGTCCATTGCACCCGCAAAAGACTGGGTGCTAACGACGATCCAGAAATATCTCAGCCATGGCATTACCCCAAGCTTTTTTCAAGAGGAAGCAGCACGTACTGAAGAATGGCGGAGAGATTTAACCTCACAAAGTCAGGATTTGACACGTCAGCGAGCCGAATTTGAAGCCCGTCGGGATCGCATTACAGCCACAGAGCAAGAATTAGAACAACAAAAGCAGCGACTCGATCGAATGGCAGAACAGTTGAAAGAGAAAGAAGCCGAATTGAAACAGCAACGGCAGCGACTTGAAGAGTGGGAAGAGAATCTCAGAAAAAAAGAAGAGAATTTCAGAAAAAAGGAAGAGCTATAGATAGATGTATGTAGCAAAAGTCAAAAATCGAAAGTTATAAAGTTAAAAGTTAAAAGATTGGTGCGACTGGACTCTGGCGTTTAAACATGTCCCAATGGCTCAAAGCAAAATCCATATTTCGGGCTAGTCATATCTAGCTGGAAAGAGGGGAAATTGCCGATTCTCTAAAAAAAACAAATATCGAGATAGGAAGGATTAATTAAAGAGGGTTAAGAGATATGGATAGAGAATCAGATCGGAAACGAGAATAATTATATATATTATGATTTACACCACTCAACCAGAATAATTGTCAACGAGCTGTTAGAATTGGGAGTAGCCCGAGTAGCTATTGGCAAAAGTCAAGACCCCGCACCCTCGGTGACTTGGCTTGAATGCCTCAGCTTCAGTTAATTGACCAGCCTAAGTCTTAACTGACCACGTTATCGGCAAGAGTTAAAGACCTACCAACGAGACTTTTTATGATTCCTACAGTTATAGAACAATCTGGTCGTGGCGAACGCGCCTTTGATATCTACTCTCGCCTCTTGCGAGAACGGATTGTCTTTCTTGGGCAACAGGTTGACTCAGATTTAGCCAACTTAATTGTGGCTCAACTTCTATTTTTAGAAGCTGAAGATCCAGAAAAAGACATTTACCTCTACATCAACTCTCCAGGAGGCTCCGTCACCGCAGGTATGGGGATTTACGATACCATGAACCAGATCCGTCCGGATGTCTCGACGATATGTGTTGGACTGGCAGCAAGTATGGGAGCATTCCTACTCAGTGCTGGTGCCCGTGGCAAAAGAATGAGCTTACCTCATTCTCGGATTATGATTCACCAACCTTTAGGAGGCGCTCAAGGGCAAGCCACCGATATCGAAATTCAAGCCAAAGAAATCCTCTATCACAAGAGAAAGCTTAACGATCTTTTGGCAGAACATACCAATCAACCAATAGAGCGAATTCAGGATGATACAGAAAGAGATTTCTTCATGTCAGCCGAGGAAGCCAAGGATTATGGTTTAATCGACCAAGTGATAGAACGTCGTCCTTCTCTAGTACGCACTCCAGTTGGTGTGGTTTGAGGGGCTAGGGGATAGGGACTGGGGGATAGGGGATAGGGACTGGGGGATAGGGGATAGGGACTGGG
>DOIX01000047.1:1819-8968 GCA_003511885.1 Cyanobacteria bacterium UBA11153 | reverse complement strand
TCAACTATCAACTGCTATACTTGTGATTACAGAGTAAAATAACTGGATTCAAAAATAGCACCTCGCTGCTCTAAATCTCTTTGTTTTGCCTCAGAGAAGCCCACATTATTTCTAAACTGAGTCCCCTTGACATTAGCGCCGCTCAGATTGGTATTAAACAAATTAGCACCGGTGAGATTGGCATAACTTAGATCGGCATTTTTAAGATTAACATGACGGAGAAGAGCGCCAGTCAAATCGCTACCGCTGAGATTGACGGAGCTTAAATCAGCATGACTCAAATCAGCATCTCTGAGGCTGGCATTAATCGCACTGCCAGAAATTAAATTAATCCGGCGCATTACAGCACCATTCAACTCAGCACCACATAAGTCACCACGAGTCATGACAGCACAATCAAGATTGGCTTGATTAAGATGGACATTAATCATTTTTACACGAGTCAAATTAGCACCACTGAGGTTAGCACCGCTGAGGTTAGCACGACTAAGATTAGCCTGACTTAGATCGACTTGTTGAAGAGTTGCATAGCGCAAATCGGCATTTTTGAGATTACAACCATTGAGGATAGCATGACTCAGATTAGCGTAACTGAGATCTGCTTCTTGAAGGTTGGTATAGTGTAACATTGCCTCAACTAGATTAGCGCGGTTGAGATTTGCCTTCTGAAGTGTCGCACGGTTAAGATTTGCCCTACTCAAGTTTGCACCATGCAAATTCGCACCACTTAAGTCAGTTGCGGTTAAATTAGCACCATTGAGTAAACCACTACTCAAATTAGCCTGACTAAGTTTAGCAAGACTTAAGTCAGCCTGAGAAAGATTGGCACTGCTGATATTAGCTCCCCGTAAATCCGCAGCACTTAAATCTTTGCTGCGGATATCAGCACCAGTAAGATTCGTACCACGGAGGTTTGCGCCTTTTAATTGACAGAAAATGCGATATTTATCTGATGAGGAAGGATCTTTATCATCAGAATTTTGTCCTTTAACTTGAACCAAGTTATATTCAATATTTTCTGTGTAAATCGCTAAAACAACATTAAAAATATCCAAAAAATTAATAAACCATTGGCATTCTTTTTCTGGATAACTTTCGTAATATTGGATTAATTTACCCAGAGAAACATCAAGATGGGTTCGGACGTAGTTGCACAAGAGAATAATTTTGAGGAGGGTAATGACAATAGTGAGAGGATTCCCTTGAGATGCTAGTAAAATAAATAAGGAAGAAGGTTTCTTCCCATCTTCTGTCGTCATGAATTCGATGGTGCGCCGACAGGTGCGGAGTAACAAGTCAAAGTCGATGCGATCCTGATGGCGATTCTGATAGAGATTGGCGAGTTTTTTGGCAAGTGGCTCTTTGATCTGATCGGCAGAATTACGTTCAGCATATAATAAATATTTGAGTAAGCTTTCCTTGAATTCTTGATAATTTAGATCTTGAGTTTGCTGGAGAAAAATCCGGGCACAGTTGGTATAATTAAATAAGAAATTTTTTGATATTAGTTGTTGGAGTAACCGAATCACTCCCTTACCCAAGCGAGTGGGATTGCGAATTAGCTCGTCTTTAGCTGTGGGTGAATTACAGCGAACAGTGTACATTGCCAAATCAAACTTGAACTTTTCTTTTAAGCGTTTAGCCATTTGGCTAGCTAAGTCACGCTGTTCGATTGGGTTGTCAGAATTTAGGTATTGAGGGACTAATAAATAAAAGGCGTAACGATTAGTCCAATTGCCTCGTTCATTTCCTGTATAAGGCAAGGCAAATAGTCTAAGTTCTTGATAATTTTCGCTTTCAATAAATTTGGTTAACCAAGTTCTCAAACGAGAGAGACTAGCAGACAGGGTTTGGGGTCTATCTTTGACCTCACCCAGGGTTTCAATTAATTCTTGGATATACTTATTGTTACGACGAGCAGACCAGTTATTAATTAAAATGTAGCAAGCTCTTTTTAATGTGTTGCTAAATTCTTGCTCATCTTTATGAAAAATAATCTCATATATAGCCTTATTTGCCTCAGAGTTGAGAGTGTTTTCTCCAAAAACAAACAAACGGTTAAATTCGATTAATACCGTTTCGGGAGAGTAGCGATTCACCAAATCGATGAGAAATTGATAAATAGTTTCCTGAAACTCCTGAAGGTTTGGGGGATTTTGTCTATCTACCTTGGTAGGAGGATGTGGTAGAGCCTGTGCGGGTAAGATGCGATTCTGCATAACAAAAAAAATGATGACTACTAATTAGATCGCACTGCTAGGTAAATTATAGCAGTAAATATCCTAACAATATCCTCTCTTTTTGAAGATTTTGCTCCAGATAGAGATCCTCAGCAAGTAGGCAGAATTAAAGCCAAAACTTAGAGAGCCTCAGAAACTGGGTTTCTTCGATTGCCTGTTACCTCTTGCCTCTCACCTGTTACCTCTCAATCATCATCAAAATCGATAATTGCACCTTGTTGCTCCAAAACCATCTTCATCTCCTCTGATAATCCCGAATTATTGCCAAAATGAGTTCCCTGAACATTAACATAGCTCAGGTTAGTCCCAAAAAGTTTAGCTCCCCTTAAATCCGCATGACTCAGGTTGGTGCTATGAAAATTGACATGACGTAATACAGCATTTCTCAAATCCGCGCCGCTGAGGTTGGCGTGACTCAAGTCTACCCGACTCAATTCCGCACCATTAAGATTAGCCTGACTCAAATTGCTACGATCGAGGATAGCACCAACAAGGTTTGCACCACTCAAGTTGGTGCGATCGAGCTTGCTATAGTGTAATTGAGAGTTTTTGAGATTAGCATGACTGAGGTTGGCATGACTGAGGTTAGCATTCCTGAGATCCGTATCGCTGAGGTTAGCATACTGCATCTCAGTTCCTTTACAATCCGAGGCTCTCAAGCTGGCACCACTCAGGTTAGCTTCGTTGAGTTGTGCTTGCTGTAATTCAGCACGACGAAGATTAGCTCCAGTCAAATTGGCACGATTGAGCTTGGTGTGTCGGAGGTGAGCGCAACGTAAATCGGCATCTTTAAGATTAGCATCGTTTAAATTAGCCCGATTGAGCATCGCACCGCTTAAATTAGCGTGTTCGAGTGTAGCACGGCTTAAATTAGCGTTACTGAGTTTTGCCAGACTTAGGTCAGCGTAACTTAAATTGGCATCGCTGAGTTCGGCATCTCGCAAATCAGCCGCCATTAAATCTGTGCTACGGATATCGACACCCCTAAGCTCTGCACCTCGCAAGTCTGTTCCTTTTAGTTGAGAAAAAACTCGATAAGCATCTAGATTGATGAATATTTTATCTCCTAAATTGAGATGATTTTCCTCCTCGTTTGCACTGTTAACTTTAACTAAATCGTAGTGAATATCTTCGTTGTAAATGGTAATGACAATATTGAATATTTCCAAAAAATGGATAAACCAATAGCATTCAGCTTCCGGGATATTTTCATAATATTTAATGAGCCGAGCAATGGCAAATTCTAAATGATTTTGAGCATGTTTACAAATGAGGGTAATTTTGAGCAAAGCGATGACAATAAATAGGGGATTTCCTTCCATTGTCAGACCGATAAATAAGGGAGAAGGCTCGTCCTCATTTCCCATTGTCATAAAGTCAATCGCTTTGCGACAAGTACGGAGGAGCAAATCATCTGTTAATGGTTTATGGTTATACTTTTCGTAGAGATTATTCAGCTTTGGGAAAAGTTGCAGTTCTATAAGTTGCAAGTAGTTAGGATTATTTAGGGAGAAGACCAAATATTTTTTCAGACTTTGTTTAAATTGCTTATACTCAATATTTTTGACCTGGCGGAGGAAAAGATTAGCTTGATTTAAGTAACTCAACGATAGCTGGTGAGAACTAACTTTTTTGATGAGATGAATGACTTGATTACCTAATTTAGTTGGATTGGTAATTTCCGCTTCCTTATAATTAGGTGAATCGCATCTAGCCGTATACATAGCTAGCTCAAACTTAAATTTTTTTCTGAGGCGTTTGGATAAATCTTTCGCGATTTCTCTTTGCTCTGTTGGATTGCGAGCATTGAGGTATTGGGGAACTAATAAGTAAGAAGTGTACCTGTCACTCCAAGAATCTCGTTTCTGGGAACTATAGGGGGAGGTAAATAGTTTCAGTTCTTCGTAGTCTTCGCTCGTGATAAAATTAGTCAGAAACGTACTCAGACAAATGATAGGATCTGATAATTTAGGGTAGTTAACTTTGACATCACCCAAGAGATCTACTAAATTTTGAATCTCTTGATATTTTCTCTTGGAAGACCAGTTATTAATTAAAATATAGCAGGAGCGTTTGAGGGTATTTCTGTATTCTTCTTCATTTTTGCTGGCAATAATTTGCTTAAACGCCCGCTCGACATGGGTGTTGTTTTTAGTATCGCCCAGCCAAAATAACTGCTTGAATTCCTCCAAGACGGTTTCAGGAGTTTCTTGATTAACAAGATCGATCAGGAATTTATAAATAATGTCTTGAGATTGAGCAATATTTAGCTCATTAAGTTGATGTTTATCCACAATGGAACTAGGTCAATTTTCACCCGATAAAATCTGTCCATTCATCATATAGCCAAGGGCTACACTCCCTACCTAAAGCTGTCACTAAAGCTGTTAAAGTCGGGGATTTGATTGCTATCTGCTCGCCTACCACTTCTCTGGCGGGATGAGAACATCATCCCAAACTGACTTTCAATTATAACTCATTCTCAATGGCTATCTTACTATTATAGCCTGGGTCATTGAGGGGAAGTTGAAAGTCAAAAATAGGGAAGTAGGAGTCGGGGAGCAGGGGGGCAGGGTTGTTTCATTTTCCCTTGATAAATTGGGGAGTAGGGGGCAAGGGGCAGGGGAGCAGAGGAGAATGAGGGTTTTTTATAATAATTAAATCCTTGTTTTATTTTATGAAGATTTAGAGTGACAAACTCTCTTACAGTCTACTTTGTAGCTTTTTCAAAATTTGAACATGAAACAACTCTGGGGGTGGAGGGGGCAGTAGGGCAGATAGTCCAAAATATAACTTAAAAAGCTTAATAGGGAATAAGAATCAGCAGTTAGCAATTAGCAATTCCCCATTTCCGATTCCTTATTCCCCACTTCTGATTTTTCGCTGCTGTTGTAGTTGTTCGATTCTGGCTAAAGTGCCAGTGGGAATTGAGTCAATAAGTTGACGAGTGTATGGGGTTTTGGGTTCCCGGTAAATTGTCTGGGCTTCACCTATTTCTTCTTTTTTGCCCTTATTCATTACCATAATGCGATCGCTCATAAATTTTACCACGCTCAAGTCATGGGAAATGAAGATATAGGTTAAATTCCATTTACGTTGTAACTCTTTGAGGAGATTAAGTACTTCTGCCTGTACCGAAACATCCAAAGCAGACACAGATTCATCGCAAATAATCAATTGGGGACGAGGATCGAGAATTAATGCCCTGGCAATACAAACCCGCTGACGTTGCCCGCCAGATAGCTGATGAGGATAGCGATTCATCCAATCATGACCTTGTTTGCGATCGTCATCTAATCTAACATTCTCTAATATTTCGGCTGCGCGATCGCGACGTTGGCGATTGTTTTTCCCCCAGCCGTGAATTACCAACGGCTCCATCACCGCATCGCCAATCTTCATTCTGGGATCCAGAGAGCTAAAAGGATTTTGGAAGACAATTTGCATTTCCCGCCGCAATTGGCGCAATTTTTCACGGTGAAAATCGGTAATATATTCCCCATTAAATTCTATCTCACCATCCAGGGGTTTAATTAAGCCTAATAAAGTTCTGGCTAGGGTAGATTTACCACAACCAGATTCTCCCACTAATCCCAAGGTTTCTCCTCGCATAACATCAAATGAAACATCATTGACTGCCATAGTGTAACCTTCATTTTTCCCCAAGATTCCCTGATGAGGAAATCCTACCCGCAGGTTACTAACGCCGAGAATTTTTTCCGGAGGTTGGGCTGGGGAATTATCATTGAGTAAGTTGGGTTTTTCCTTAATAATTTGGCTATTTTGACTTAAATCTGATAATCCCGATTTTTCCTTAATTTCGACAATATAGCCATCTCGATCGATTTTCATAAAATCAGATACAATGGGGAGACGATCCTGATGTCCTTCCAGACTGGGACGACATGCTAATAAAGCTTTAGTGTAGGGATCTTCTGGATTTGAAAAAATCTGCAAGACATTTTGAGTTTCCCTAATTTTTCCTCGATACATCACCGCTACAGTATCGGCAATTTCTGCAATTACTCCCAAATCATGACTGATAAAAATTAGTGACATATTAAGATCGTCTCTTAACTGTCTCAGTAATTTAAGAATCTCGGCTTGTACTGTAACATCAAGGGCAGTAGTTGGCTCATCAGCAATTAATATATCCGGCTTGCAGGAAATTGCCATGGCAATCATCACCCGTTGCAGTTGTCCGCCAGAAAGTTGATGAGGATAACGACTGAGGAACGATCGTTTTTGTTCGTTAATATAGTCATCGATTTCCTTTTGCTGGGGTTCTCTCTCCGCTCTTTTCCTCAATTCTTCCCTAAATTTTTCTGTAAGTTTTTCGTCACTGGGAAGTAGTTGAACTTGCTGAAGTAATTCGCTAGCTTTCCATATTGCTTGTTGAGGCGATAAATTTTGGTGTTGTAAAATTGCTTCGGTTAGCTGAAATCCAATATTATATACAGGATTAAGCGAACTCATTGGTTCCTGGAAAATCATGGCAATTTTACTGCCACGATATGATATTTTGTTCCGATACTTCGGATTGAGAAGATCGATACTTTCGCCATCCAGGTTACTAGATTTAAACCAAATTTCTCCTGTGACTTTAGCTGGAGGCGGAATTAAACCCATCACTGCTAAGGATGTAACTGATTTTCCGGAACCTGACTCGCCCACAATTCCTAAAGTTCTCCCGCGTTTAAGCTGGAAGCTGATGTTATCAACTGCCACGATTTCTTGACCGGATGAGGAAAATTTTACGCTGAGATTCTGAACTTCGAGAACTATATTGCTCATTGTTTTTGTAGTTGTTGGTTGTTAGTTATTGGTGATTCTTGGCGATTGAGTGTTAATTAGGGCTTGCTGAATAAGTCTTTTGGTGAGGTTTCAAGAAAGCAGAGGAGCAGGGGAG
>DOIX01000047.1:0-1569 GCA_003511885.1 Cyanobacteria bacterium UBA11153 | reverse complement strand
CCTTAATTCAGCAAACCCTAATTATTTGGTTATTTGTTTCATATTTTTGCATATTTCGGATTACTTACCCCTGAATCCGCTCCAACATTACTGATTAAGGTAAAATCCGAAAACCTGTTGGACATTGAATTGGCGAAGTAATATTTACAGGTGGATTGGGTATGGTGGGTAGAGATTGAGTCGGTTGTGTGCTTTCACAAATTCCGGTAACAGTTTTCTCCTTATCGATCGCAAATACTGCCCCAATATAACTGTATAGCCCATCTGACTTGGGTTGTGCGGTAATTGTCACCCCATCGACGCGATGCCTCTGGCGGGCGAAGCCATCGCGAATTGGTACAATCTGATAGCGATACAACTCTGTTTCCAAGGTTGTCCCGATCCCCAATTCTTCAATATTACTAGTAAATTTACCCTTTTTTAAATAATATGCTTCCTGTGCTTGATTTAAGATAGTAATGTACTGGATTGGAATCGCTCTATTAGACTGGTTATTTTGAGACTCTAATTCAATTAACTCAATATTTTCCGGTACAGTTGTTGACTTGGAAATACGCTCAAAAATAGCCGTAGCTGAACTAAAATTTTGGGGTCTAGGTTTTCCTGGTGTCACCCCATTTAATTCCATCCGCAATTTCCCTTCTGGAGTAAACTCAAAAATAGTCAAAGCTATATCTGTAGAGGTAAGTGCAATATCCATTGCCATAGGCTGGTTATGGGCAAAAATTTCGTAAATAGCTTTGATGGCAATTGGGGAACCATCCTTTGAGGGTAAAATTAAGAACAATTGGCGATTGGGCGCAAAAATTAAGGTTAGCGATTCCTGAGTTTGGGGATCTGTACTTTGCCATTGCCCCCATAATTGACTAATAATTTCGTCACTTTCAGAAATGCGTTGCGTTTGTGGCAGAGTTGGCGATATGGGAGGTTGAGCATTAACTGGAGTACCCAGAGCAATCAGTAGTCCCAGGATTAGCCATATAGTATTCCAGAATTGCGATCGCGATCGCACCAAACAATTGTCCAAATTACTGATAAAAACAGTTTTTGAAGTCTTGCTTTCGGGAGAGTACCTAAGTCCTAAATAAAAAAAAATGTGAGGCATATAAATTTATCCTAGCAACGATCGTACTTACGCAAACCCTCTATCCATAGGATGCGTTAGCTGTGACACTCCGCACCATTACCAATATATTAGCTTGGGGATGGGGCAGGTAAATCGCCGAAATTTCAACATCCTCACGATCCGACTTTTTCATCAAACCCTAATTAACCCTTAAATGTTAGTATCGGCTTCAACCTTGCCACCACACCAATCATTCCCACTTCAACCTGAACATCAATTATAGGTTGAATTGGTTTGTATGCGGCTGGAGCTTCCTCAATTCGCCTTTCCTCTCGGAGTGTAATACAATCGACACCAGTTAAACCCAGATTCTCTTCAGTATTGTAAAACTTCATTAAGTTTATAGTCAAAGATAGTCACGAATAGTATATCCTAACTCAGGAGCAGGATTAGCACGCCAGGACAACTGCTTTCAGGGCGGTCTTTATTTACGAGGAAGGAAG
>DOIX01000112.1 GCA_003511885.1 Cyanobacteria bacterium UBA11153 | reverse complement strand
TATTACTATATATAGCAACCGCCACATCGGTTAAGGCATAAATAACATCATGAAGAGAAGCGGAAGCCTTTGAGAGTAAAGAGTTTGATTTCCATCCAGTAATTGTCAACTGTCCATTGTCAACTGTCCACTGCTATATAGCGCTACGCATTAAGGTTAGGACATATTCTCAAACTACGTTGTTCTTAATTCAGGATTGAAGTTAAAACAACGTCCTAACGTGTATTGGTAGTGCCATATCGCTGTTTTCACTATCGTTTTTTTCAGCTAATGGATTATGTCTCTGAAGGCGCTGTGGTTAGCTGATGAAGGGAAAGAATGACTTTTCTTGGCTTTTTTTTTTACGCGCACAGATTCCCACTATACTAGTTTAACAAAAAAATCTCAAGTTTGTCAAGAGCGATCTGAAGAACTTGACATGGGTGCGATCGCCTGTAGCCGAAGGCGATCGCACTCCAAAAACCCACTATCGCTGAAATCCCACCAATTTACCAATAGAGGATAGCCCCACTCCCTACACCCCCATATCAGATTTTCGTGACAATGTATTTGAAGAAATGTTGCCAACTTTGAAAAGTTATGTTAAGTTTGATTACAGAAATACTCAAGGAGGTAGCACTTATGCAGGAACAAGAGACAAAGTTTGGATTTACCAGTTTTGCCGAAGCATGGAATGGTCGCTTGGCAATGCTAGGCTTTGTAATTGGCATCGCCACCGAATTGCTAACCGGACAAGGCATTCTACAACAATTGGGTCTACTGTAATCGACTGCTAACTCTGTCGATTAACTGTAGTAATTTTAGATTGGAGATTTGGGATTATTTGGGGACGGATTCCTACATTCATCTACAAGGAAAACCGTCAATCCCAAATTTAAAATCGATGAAAATGACGGAATCAGATATCAAAGTAACTAAGGAGAAAAATCATGCAATCAGAAAAAAGTAAGTTTGGATTTACCAACTTCGCCGAATCTTGGAATGGTCGTTTAGCAATGCTAGGCTTTGTCATCGGCATCGCCACTGAATTGCTAACCGGACAAGGCATTCTACAACAATTAGGTCTGCTCTAATCGACATCTAATATCAAACTAACTGAGGAGAAAAATCATGTCAGAAGAAAAAGGAAAGCTTGGATTCACCAATTTCGCCGAAACTTGGAATGGTCGTTTAGCAATGCTAGGATTTTTGATTGGTATTGCTACTGAATATATGACCGGACAAGGAATTTTACAACAATTGGGATTGATGTAATACCAATTTTCTAAATCCCTGCTACAGTTGGGGAGCATCCCAATGAAGGCAAAGATACTTGTTTTTGCCTTTTCACCCCCCCAGCCCCCCTTGTGAAAGGAGGGAGCAAGAATACAACCTCCATTTCTTCCAAATCGGGATGCTCCCTACACTTGCTCTGATAGCTCCCCCCTTGGTAAGGGGGGTTGGGGGGTGAATATGTAGCGCTATTTTAGGAAATTGCTATAATTAGAGATAAGAGGCGATAGTAAAATACGAAAAATTATTCCCTCTTACCTTCTATATATTACCTTGACCATCTTCCTAAAACGGCAGATTATCTTCATCGGTATCTGCCGTAATTTTTACTTTGGTAAGTTTCTCTTTTGATGGTTCAGGTAATTCAATAACCCCAGCAATTAACTTCCAACAGGGATCGTCTCCTTCCCAATCTCCAGGTTTCCAAGGCATACTGAGACTAACGGTAATTAAATAATTAGTTGTCGGGCGATATCCTAATTCTAAGCGCCGAATAAATACTGGATCGGTAATTGTTGCTGTTAATTCTTGACCATTTTCTGTCACTATATAACCTTCCCATTTTTGACTAGCTTCAAATCTTAATCCTATTGGTTTAACTAAGAATTTGACTGGTTTAATCAATTCTAATGTCCGTCGTTGTGATGGCGGTAAGGATTGTAAAAAACTCACAGTAACATATCGCTTGTCGTTGTGAAGAATATATTCTTCCTTGCTGCAATATTTGATCAAGTAAGCAGGGGGAACTTGTCCGACACGCTGCCATTTTCCCGGTAAAATAGAGAAATTTTCTCGTTCAAAGCCAAAGTCTGGCCCAGTTTTAGCTAAAGGAATTTCTAGAATATTCAGCAAAGCTGGTTCCATACCTTCAACCAGGCGCATTTCTTTAGGAATACGACCATCTGGTAAATTAGAAACAGGACGAATCCATTCACCTTTAAGGGTGTTGATTCCAGCGATGCAGCGGTCCCGATGTTTCCAGGAGTTGGCTAAACAGATTATTCTCGTCATTGTCAGTCTTAAGTATAGATGGTGTATTTTGAAAGTTCCCAATTTATCAGAGGCAAAAGTTAAGACGTAAGAGGTTCAATTATTGCTTATCGCCTTATACCTACCACCTATTACGGATTGCTTTTTATCTACCACCTATTACCTATTAACTCAAGTTGCTAGTTAGAGATTACCTCTCACTGCTCGCCTCTTCTTAAAGATGGGATATTTTGATATTTCCCCACTGGTTAAGCAAATATTCAGCAACTAAGCGACGATGACAGTGGTGCGGTGTTGCTTCGCTACATAAGAGACAAGCCCCATCTAAGATATCTGGTGAAATTTTTTCCTCAATTTTGCGCTGCTGAATTAACTGTAAAAACTCTTGTTCATAAGTTTGCCAATCCTTACCTTTTTTCTTGTATTTATCTAATATATCTTGAGTTGGGGCTAAGTCTTGGCGATGAATATAATCAATCTTGCCAATCTGGTGCAGAAAGTACTGAAGGTCAGATTTTTTGGTAAATCCGGCTAACTGAGATACATTATTTAGCCTGGTATCGATGACTCGTTTTACTCCAGATTTCATCAATATATCAAAGAATTCTTGGGCAGTCTTTTTAGTGAAGCCGATAGTAAATAAATTAATCTGTTTTTTCATGGTTGGTTATTTGATAGGCGATTTGTTCTCCTTGTCGATGGTAAGCTTCTGCTAGCCTTTCTTCAAGGGTGCGATTATCGCCAACTGGGTTAACTGGTATAATTGGATCGAATAGGGACAACTGTTTGGGTTGTGCTAATTGAGGTTGCTTTAGTCCATGTAACTTGAGTAGTCTCTTTTCTAAATCCTGATGGGATTCGCAGCTACCATCATTTAAAATATGATTGATTTCTAGGTTAAATTTGCGCAATTCTCGGCAAACCATAATCGTGCGATGGCAAGTGATGGGATCTTTTTCGGCGCACATTATGGCAATTTGGTAAGTTTCTGTACCCTTGAGGATGCGCTGAATTCCTTGGGAGAATAATGGAGTAGCCGCAATTAGTTCGTATCTAGCTTTTCCATTAACATAACAGCTTAAATCGGTTGGCCTGGCCCCTAATTCTTGACCGAGAAATACATAGCGAATTCCGGTTTTTTCTAGTGCCTCTTGGAGAGTTAATTTATTAAAATGGGGCAGGTAGCGGCTATAGGGATGGGATCGCACATCAGCCAGGGCTGTAATTTTATTTTGATCGAGTAAGCTAAGGAAATCCTCGATGGTGAGGTTAGAATGTCCGATGGTAAATAATTGCTTGGTGCTGTTCATACCGATAAGGGTAACTTATAATTTTATCTTGACCAATGTGGATTCTCAAATTATTTATGACTGTGGAGAGGAAAAATTAGTGGCATAATTATCCCTATTTAAGGTACTATAGCCAGTCTAAATGAATTATGAAATCTTCTGTTCCCTCTTTCCTCTTCTCTTATCCCTCTTTGTCCCATCTCGGATCTTCACAGATCTAATATACTGGCTATATTTGAGAATCACTGAGACTCTCTCGGTTAGAAACCGGAGGCTTCCCGCTGCGTCTTATTGATGGTGAAGTGAAAGCCTAGACGGGAAAACCGCTTCTCTGAGCGACTACCGAGCAGTGAGATAGTCACCCGCAGGGGTTAAATTATGGTTGGTGCATAATTCTCGATCTATGATAGGCATGATATAGGAGATAATCGTGTGGCAAAACATCATCGCATCCGTTTCCGACAACTGATATTTATTACTCTGGTAGTCGTCAGTGCCTGTTTAACCGTTGGTATTTACAGAATAGCTAATCCAGGGACTTCGGCACAGGAGATTGTTAATAACCCTGAAATAGCGATACAGAAACCAATTGCTGGTGATGATAACTTGGCAAAACTGCCCCAGACAAATCCTGATGTTTTTTCAGATGGGGAATCTAATAACGAATCCATTCTCAATAAAACTCAAGAGAGAAAAAAACCTCCTCTCAGGGAAGAGCAACAGGAAATTGCCAAATCGCAGAATTTACAGGGAGACAACTCACAGGAAGTATTTCCTACCACCCAAACAGAGGATATTCCACTCTCACCTAGTTTAACTGACGATCGCCTCAAGCGGCGAGGAAGCTCGGCGAGTTTAAATTCAGATAAACAACAGGAAGGAGCGCAGATATCCAAGGAAAACTATCCCCCACAATCTGGCGCTGCAGAAACCAACCAATCTGTAGATAATATCATCTCACCAGAGAAAGATTTTGGCTTATCTTCAACCAATGGATTAACTGAGAAAACGTCGATGGGCGAGACACCAGTTAGTAACTTTCCCCTACCTAGCAAGTTTCAGTCTAAAATAGTGCATAAGATCAAACCGCCGGAGGCTGATAAAGTTATTGCGTTAACATTTGATGATGGACCTTGGCCTCGGACGACGGAACAAGTTCTAGATGTCCTCAAGCAAAATAATATCATAGCGACCTTCTTTTGGATCGGGCAAAATGTCCAAAATTATCCGAAAATTGCCGAAAAAGTAGTGACTGATGGTCACGTAATTGGCAATCATACCTGGCATCACTGGTATCATAAAATGGATCGAGCCACGGTTACCAAAGAGATTGAGAGAACAGCAGATATTATGTTTGAAAAAACCGGAATAAAAACATCTCTATTTCGTCCGCCAGGAGGTGTTCTTACCAACGGATTAGTTGACTATGCCCAGAAAAAAAATCATACTATAGTGATGTGGTCTGACGATCCAATGGACTATCGTCCCCTCAGTGCCAAGCAGTTAGTAAGAAATACGATTCGTAAAGCAGAATCAGGGGGTATTGTTTTGATGCACGATGGTGGTGGTAATCGTTCGCAAACGGTAAAGGCGCTGCCCCAAATAATCGATGAACTCCGACAGCTTGGTTACAGGTTTGTGTCAGTACCAGAATTATTAGAAATGGATAATCCGCTCAATCAAAGCTGAAAGATAGAGGTGCAATAATCGAGGGTGAAGGATAAATTGGGTGAATTTTCAGTTTATCCTACTCCAATAATCTCTGATACAATGGCTGATTTAATTTGTCAAATTTTACCTGGAATATTCAGGATGACAAACTCAAAATTCATAATTTATACTTCAGTACAATGGACGATCGTTTCAAGAAAAATATAAAATTTATTGGCAATGCTTTTGGTTTGATTGGGTTGATGGCGATGGCGATTGCGGTAACAGCAATATATGTATCTAAAGAACATAACTTCTACTGGTGGATAGATTGGTATAACGCCACAATTCAAGTAGCGGATACTTTTCGAGAATCGCCATCTGAAGCTATAGAAGAAATTTTGGATTCTTTGATTTATGAAAGAAATAGGATCTATACTTTACCGTTGATTCCGTTCATTTTAATCTTTGGCAAATCGCGGATAGTTTACGAAATCGGCCTCGCTCTAGTATACTTGGTTCCGTTTGCTCTAGTCATGGGCGCGATCGCAACTCGGTTAATTCCAGTCCATCGGGAAGTGATTTTCTGGTTAACGGCATTTTTGACTTTACTGATTCCGATAAACTGGATGGCAACGTTTCTCGGTATTCCCGACACGGGAGGAGCATTTTTTATTGGGATGGCAGCTTTCCTCTATTTACAGGATATGAAGCTGAAACAATGGTGGCGGATTCTGTTAATTGGGATGGCGATTGGGCTGGCTGTGGTATTGCGCCGCCATTTTGTTTATGGTGGTATTGCTTTACTAGGTGCGATGACTGTACAAACGGTAATTTTAATCGTTAATGAATTAAGAGGGAAGAGGGAAGAGGGAAGAGGTGAGAGGGAAGAGGAAAAAAAAAGGAGGCGATGGCAGAGAAATAAGAGGCAAAAAAGCATCAAAATGCTCTCATCTATCACCTCTTATCTTTCACCTCTCATCTATTGGTTTAATTTGTTATCAATCGGGATAAAAATTATTTTAATTGGGCTAATTAGTCTGGCGACACTCTGGATAATTGCCCCAGAATTTACCTATCAGGCGCTAACGACTAATTATCGACACCTTTACGCTTCTTGGACTTTACCATTTACCGATATATTTCAGTTATACGCAGCCTTTTATGGCTGGATAACCTGGCTGTTAGTAGCCATCGGATTTTCCGCCAGTATTCTCACCCGTAGCGTACCCTTTCCTGTAGCTAGCCTCATGGGAATTTGGGGAATTTTTGCCCTAATTATCTGGCTGGGAGTATTGCGCTACACTAATGTTTTTTACGCCTTACATGTTACCCCATTATTAATTATCGGTTTAGTTGCCTTAATCTGGACAACATGGACTAGGTTAACTGGAAAAATTCGCACCACAATGCTAACTTTAGTTACCTGCTATCTCCTGATCAATTTTGGCATAGGATTTACCTCAATTGGGAAATTCGATAACGTCTTTCGTCCCCTATTTGCCGTGAATATGCCACCCCTAGTCCGTACCGACTACAATGAAGTAGTTAGACTGGTAAACTATCTCCGGGAAATAGCTCCCCATGGAGAAGCAATTTATGTGGTAGGATATCAACGCCTTCAGCTTAACTTAAGCGCAGTAAAAGCCGCAGAAAGGGTACTGTATCCACCAGACGAGCGGATATTGAATATTATGCGATCGCCCCAGGTAGATTCTCAAGATACCTATCCTCTGGAAACATTACTACAAGCGCAGTACGTGGTTGTTCCCAATCCTCTCCCCGATTTTCCCACAGATTTGACTAAAGCTCCAGTTGTTGGTGAATGGCTACCGGATAAAGAAGTTGATGTCGTGCAAGTTGTCTTTGATGCTTTTACCCAAAATTGGGATATTGCCCAAGACTTCAAACCCTTACCCCAAGAGTTTACATTGTCAGGAGATGCCAAGGTCAAAATTTACCAAAGGATTCGCCCTACTTCCATGGTGACAGCAATCGAAACACTTGCTAGTATGGAGAAAAAAATTGGCGTAAAACCTGGCGGACAGTTAGACTGGATAGTTGTCAGTCAGCCTGGATCTAATTCTCTGATAGATCGAAATCCAGATCGTACTTATTCATTAGCGACACAACATTTTAATGATGTTCGTGAAGTTGGGCTTTTAGGAGCAAAAAATCTGAAAAAAAATCGATCTGCAAATGAATCTTCTACCTCTTTCCTTTACCTGGGATCCCTACCAGAAAAAGCCAAAGTAACAGGCACTATAACATTTCCACAAGAGCCATGCTTTCCCTTATCTGTCGGTTTGGCAATGGTAAATAAGGAAGGTAAAATAGTGGGAACATCACAATTTACTAAAAAGGAATATTTTTCGGAGAATTCAGCAGATTTTATCCTATCCATTCAAGGCAAAAATCCCGCATATCTTTTGCTTGATGTCTCAACTTTAGACACTAATCAGACAATGAATTACTGCAAAATTGACATCGATTCACTCAATGTATCCAGGGAATAGGTAAGCTAAGGTGTAGCTAAATTAGTTAGATATTTACTTGTCCCCCTTACCTCTTACATCCCATCGCTATCCAATGCGATAAACTCCAACAGTTGAGTAGATTAGAGATTAGCAAAAATCAAAAAAAGTGGTCATACAAATGTTAGAAGAAACTCTCAAAAAAGAACGAAATTTTCACGATAATTGGGCGGCGGCAATTGATGTAGATGGCATTCAAGTAGCCGACTATTTTGAAGCATGTACTGCACCAGAGAACAGATTTATTCTCCGGAATATGGGAGATATTAGAGGGAAACTTTTGTTAGACTTGGGGTGTGGTGCAGGTGAAAATAGTGTTTATTTTGCCACCCAAGGAGCACGTTGCATCGCGGCTGATTATTCACCAGGAATGGTAGAAGTAGCACTAAAATTAGCAAAAGGTTATGGTGTTGAGGTGGAAGGATGTACTGCCAATGCTATGGCATTAGATTTTGATGATAATACTTTTGATATCGTTTACGCATCGAATTTATTGCATCACATTCCCAATCCCAAAATTGCCCTGAAAGAAATGCACCGAGTACTCAAACCAGGCGGAAAAGCTTGTTTTTGGGATCCCCTGAAGCATAATCCTATTATTAATGTCTATCGGCGGATAGCTACAGAAGTCCGGACGGATGATGAAATGCCGCTAGATATTAATATTGTTAATACCGTCCAATCTCTCTTTTCTCATACGGCTTACGATACCTTCTGGCTGGCGACGCTCTGGATATTTCTGCAATTTTATTTGATTGAAAAAGTAGATCCAAATCAGGAAAGATATTGGAAGAAAATTATCATCGAACAAGAAAGATTGCTCCCAACCTATCAGCGCTTAGAAAAAATCGATCGATGGTTGAAAAAGATACCTTTGATGAAGCGGTTTGCCTGGAATATCGCTGTGGTGGCGACGAAGTAATTTGGGTTATTGGCTATCAGTTGTTGAACTTACATTACCACTCCCGACTCCCAATTCCCAATCCAGAGTCCCGACTCCCCAGATCCGACTTGCCAACAGAGGAGAGGGGTGCTATAATTGCAACTGACTAATGACAATTGACCAATAACAACAACCAAGTGCCTTGTCCGATAATTTGGGTACATAAACTCAAATTATCGGGAAGGCATTTCTGTGAGGGTAAGGAGTTTAGGAGGCGATCGCAATTTCCTCAGTTAAACTAGTAGTGGCAAAACTCGTGCCAGAGTAGAGTAACTCCCGTGACTCTTGCTTGACTCTACCTTCCATTGCCTCTTGCTGCAATCGAATAAAAGCTCTAAAATCTTCCCAATCATACTTTCTGGCTAAAACACGACGCAGTTGCTCCTCCGCCTCCACCGTCAGATAACCTGTTGCGATCGCCTGCTGGACAATTTCTCTGATCGAACTCATGCTACCATCTCCATTCCTAACTAATGCCGTTTGCACCAAAGCCCCCTGATGGTCAAGCACCATAGCTTTTTGTCAAGATATTATTTTTATAATTATTTAATATTTCAGTTTTGTGGGAAAAATTCCGATTGAGTTAACATTTCTTAACATTGTCTGGGGAGAACAATGGGGAAGGATAACTCCTCCTCCAAGGGACAACCTCAGCCAACTGCCATGAAATGATGGATGGAGCAGATGAGGATGGGAATTTCCCCAGAAAAACCTGACTTTCTCTCCCCAGCCAATGGTGATATAGTTATTTTCCAAAGCCCAAGCTATACTGATTTTCCAAACCGCTACTACCCATGAAGTCTTATCTTGCTGCTGCCATTCAAATGACTAGTTTGCCTAACCTCGAAAAAAACCTCCTAGAGGCAACAGAGTTGATCGAATTAGCGGTGCGTCAGGGTGCTGAATTAATCGGCTTACCAGAAAACTTTTCCTTCCTAGGCAAAGAAGAAGAAAAAATCGCCCAAGCCGCCGAAATTGCTGGGCAGAGTGAAAAATTCCTCAAAACCATGGCACAACGCTTTCAGGTAACCATCCTGGGTGGAGGTTTTCCTGTCCCTGTCAACAGTAAGCAAGTATATAACACCGCCTTGCTGATTGACCCCAGCGGGACTGAAGTTGCTCGCTATCAGAAAGTCCATCTTTTTGATGTTAACGTACCCGATGGTAACACCTATCGAGAATCGAGTACGGTGATGGCAGGAAAAGAGCTACCACCAATTTATAGCTCAGAAAAGTTAGGGAAACTGGGGCTGTCTGTGTGCTATGATGTAAGATTCCCAGAACTTTACCGAGAATTGGCAAATAAGGGTGCTGAAGTTTTGTTTGTTCCAGCAGCATTTACCGCCTATACAGGAAAGGATCACTGGCAAGTTTTATTGCAAGCAAGAGCCATTGAAAATACCTGTTACGCGATCGCACCTGCTCAAACTGGATTTCACTATGCGATGCGTCAAACCCACGGACACGCGATGATTATTGACCCTTGGGGATTAATCTTAGCAGATGCGGGGGACAAACCAGGAGTTGCGATCGCAGAAATTAGCCCCACCCGACTCGAGCAAGTGCGCCGTCAGATGCCTTGTTTAGAACATCGGGTTTTTGTTTGAATAGGATATCCCTAAATCCCGTTGAATGAAAAAGGGGTTTTCAACTCAACGGAGATCCCCAAAGGATATTGACTCTTCCCCCTTACCTCTTATCTCATCAGAGTCATCACTATCCAATGGCAGATGCTCTTAAAGCTTAAAAGAAATTCAATAGTTCAGAAGCCATATTCTACAACACTTCTGAACTCATTTTTATTTTTGAGACCACAATTTCCTGTTTAGTAGCTTCCGTCGTAGTAATTAAATGTCAGATAAATCTGTTAAAACTGAGTTTTGAAACTACGAAAACCATGGATGCTACGGAAATTCAATCGCGTTATGCCGCCGGAGAGAGAAATTTTCGGGGTGTTGACTTAAGCAATATTGACTTAAGTAATATCAATCTTAGTGAAGCTGACTTGACTGAGGCTAATCTGACTGGTGCTAATCTCAGCGATGCCAACCTGAGCGAGACTAATCTGACTGGTGCAAACTTGATAGCAGCCGAGTTGATTTTTACAAAACTGAATGATGCCAACCTCAGAGATGCTAACTTGACTGATTCTCACCTGATTGGAGCCAAACTTAGTATTGCTAAACTGAGTAATGCTAATTTAATTGGTGCGAATTTGATTAGTGCCGATTTAAGCGGTGCCGATTTAAGTGGTGCTTATCTCAGCGATGCCTATCTCAGCGATGCTAGCTTGATTAAAGCAAATCTCAGTAATGCCAATCTCAGTAGTGCCAACCTCAGTATTAGCAACCTGATTGGTGCTAATTTTAGCGGTGCTAATCTAGTTTGCGCTAACTTGATGGGGGCTAACCTGATTGAAGCGAATCTGGATGGTGCTAACTTAAATGAGGCAAAATTATATCGAGCAAATCTCGCTCATGCCAAGCTGAGGGAAGCCTCTTTGCGTCATGCCGACTTGACAGATGCCAATTTAGCCGGAACTGACTTGACTGATGCCAATCTAGAAAATGCTAAACTACAAGGGACTATCCTCGCTTTAACTAGATTATAAATGATGAAGGATGAAGTATGAAAAGACTTGTATTTTAGCTTTTACCCTTCATCCTTTACCCTTAATTCTTTACACTTCATCCTTCAGGAGGGTGACATCACTGTCATAGAGGTATAATCCAGAAGATTTTTTGATATTAACCAAGGTCAAAATAGATGTCATCCAAACTTTTTGGGATATGTAATTCATTAAAAGCTCGTTTATCAAGACGAATAGTTTTTTGGGTATTTACCAGTATAGTTGTCGTCGAAGCGATTATTCTCGTTCCATCTTATTTTAGAAGAGAAGAGGAGCTGTTTAATCAAATAGAACATGTTTCGGAAGTCATCTTTAATGCGACAGTCCGCTGGAAGAGAAAGGGAGAAAGCGATAAAGTAATTTTGGAAAAAATTCCGATACTCATGAGCGATCGCGAAATCTTAGGTATCGCAATTTACCGTTCTAACGGAGAACTATTTAAGGTATTAGGAGATGCACCTAAAATTAGTTTTTCTGCTTTAAAAAATCCCAAAAATAATAAGATTTGCGGGACTCTGAGAGATGGAGATCGATATGATGTGGCCTGGTCAGGATTGCCACAAGGAATAGATTATATTTTAATTGTACGTCACAATTCCTCTTCAGTTAAACACGAATTACACGCATTTATTTTACGGATATCTGGTCTAGTTGTAATCATCGCAATTTGCGTAACAGGGACGACAATGCTAGCCTTGGGAGCAACAGTAATTGTCCCTATTCTCCGACTGCGGGATGACTTAATGGCTGCGGCAGAAGCAATTAGCAAAGAAACAGCTAATCCTAATTTTTACTCATTATCAGTCAAACGCCATGATGAGTTAGGAGATGTGATGGCAGCATTTAATCAGATGTTTGAGAGGATTTCTTGGGAATATATGCAAAGAAAGGAAGCAGAAGCAATTCTCCGAATTGAACGAGAAAAATCAGATAATTTATTGCTAAATATTTTACCAGAAGCAATTGCGCAAAGATTGAAACAAAAGCAAAGCTGTATTGCGGATGGATTTGCTGCAGTGACTATTTTGTTTGCTGATATCGTTGGTTTTACTCAATTATCTTCTCAAATTTCTCCCACTGAACTAGTTAATTTACTCAATGATATTTTTTCCGCATTCGATTGCCTAACGGAAATCTATGGATTGGAGAAAATTAAAACAATTGGTGATGCGTATATGGTTGCTAGTGGTTTGCCGATGATGCGCCCGGATCATGCAGATGCAATCGCAAATATGGCTTTGGATATGCAAAAAGAAGTCAAAAAGTTTAATCAAAGACATCATGCTAACCTCAATATCAGGATCGGTATTAATAGTGGTGAGGTAGTAGCAGGGGTGATTGGTACAAAAAAGTTTATTTACGATTTATGGGGCGATGCAGTGAATACTGCTAGTAGAATGGAATCTCATGGGGAACCCGGGCGAATTCAAGTTACTGCTGCAACTTATAAATATTTGCAGGATAAGTATGTATTAGAAGAAAGAGGCATAATTTATGTTAAGGGAAAGGGAGAAATGATTACTTATTTTTTGATTGGGAAAAAAGAAGAGTGAAAGTTAATAGGAATTCAACATACAGCCTTCATCTGTAGGGTGCGTTAGCTTTTGCATAACGCACCATCCACCCTACCCAGCTTTATATACTCTGAGTTGTAAAAATATATTTAGAAAGGTGTCAACGATATTTGGGCAAGTTGAGCCAAACCTAGTTGAATACGAGTGGAGACTGCCACATCAACTTCACCATTGAGTATTTCCTCAAAATGCGATATTATTTGCAAGAATAAATCCGACTGAGTTTTAGCCACAGCAGTTGCCAGATTTTGCAATCCTACCACAGCAGCATAGCGAACTACCCATTCCGGATCTTGGCATGTTAAAACTAAAGTATTAAATACACGTTTTTGAGCAGGTTGAATTTCTTCTTCTGCCATTTTGATCCATTGTAGATTGCCCAAACCTTTCGCAGCAGCGCGACGCACACTGAGGGCAAAATCAGTTTCCGCCGCCTTCAGTAATGTTTCTAAACCTCTAGGATCCCCAATTCCAGCTAAAGCCCGAATTGCCCAGGCTCTAGCTCCATAATTGTATTCATCTAGCAAATTTAATAATGGTAATATAGCAGCTTCTCCTAATTGTACTAATCCATCTACTGCGGCTACCGCTGCACCGGGATTGTTATAGCCCAGCACCGTAATTAATGTGGGAATTCCGGCCTCTAAACGAGCATCTGCTAAAGCTTCTACTGCTTTTAACAAGCGTTCAGAAGAATCAGCATTTTCAATGGCGTTAATCAGTTGGATGAGTTGGTTATTAGTCATTGGTTTTTGGTTATTAGTTATTGGTTGTTAGTTGTTAGCTAAAAGTTAATTATTTTAACAAAAAATTGAGTTGGAATCTATCGATTCATTTTAAATTTTGAGTAATCTCCCAACCATTCTGACTGAGGACGAATATAAAACCATCGCATTTATAACAATCCCCAAGTTATACTTTTACGGAGTAGAGAACGTCTTTGTTCTATCCGTTTGTTCCGTTCTTTCTCAAAGTAAGTTTCAGCCCTCATATCTTGAATAAGTTCCAAACCCAAGTCACTGGATACCTCTGTGCGCCAGTCTAATAGCGATTGGAGCAATAAATTGACCGATTCATTCTCAAATCTTTTGACTAGATTGCGCGGTTGTCGCATGAATGCGTATGAGATAGCATACAGAATACGGTCAAAAGACATATTTGTCACTGCTAACAACCAGTCTTTTTCTAGATGACAAGAAATGCTACAAAACATTGGCAATTTATTAACTTGCCCAACTTCTGCAAAGCAAAATCTTTGAGGATGTGCAAACAGCCTTGCCATACCCGGAATAGACGGAGATGTGTAATCAGTTAATTGCACAAAACCAAGCTCTTCGAGTATGGATGTATAGCAAGCTAGTTCATATTGGTTGAGATTCTGCCATGATTCAGCTTGGGTAGAAACAAACTTCAAGGGAGGCATCGCTATTTGCCAAAAGAGTAACTTAATAATAATTTCCAGCAGTAAAATAGGAGGTAATACAACCAGAATTAGTTGAATAATGGGCATGGGAAGCCCAATTTTAGTTAAGCTCAAGTAAATCCAAAAAGAAACAGAGTCCCGAAAGAGATTCCAAATGATGAAGACTATAATAATGGCAGTCCACGTTACAATCTTATTTTTCGTCATATTGGTTTATAATAAGAAAATAACACTACTTAGAGAGTATTTGGCAGTGGGTAAAAATAAGTTATTTTTAAAATAAAGATCTAAAGTAAATCGTCCATTAAAGTCATAATATGAATAGCGGCCTCAGAGAGAAGAGGAGAATCTGATGAGCTATTTTTGACCTGATATTCTAACAATCCTTTCAGAGAAATGATCTTTAAACTATTTTCCGCCAAAGTCTGCGCGATCGCATCTGCGGCTGGAACATACCCAATCGCGCCCAAATCCGCCAGTGCAGCCCTGCGCAATTGTAGCTTATCCCCACTCAATGCTGTAATTAAGCGATCGCCATATTTGGGATTTTGGGTAAGCTGATACATGGCTCTTGCGGCTGAATACTGTACCAATTCTGTAGGATGATCTAAGAATGGTTCAATTAGAGGAATTGCTTCTTTCGCACCCAAGGAGCCTAATCCTTCCATTACCGCACCGTAGGGTTGTGCTAAATGAGGACATCCGGGTATCGGTTGGGCTTGAGCTAATCCACCTTCTAATAACTCCATTAGCTTCGGAATAGAGACACGTAAAGCTGGATTTGCCTTGAGAGAAATCCCCAACATCCCCAACGACTCAGCCGCTTTTTCCCGCACGTAGAAATCCGCACAATCTAAACAGCGAATCAATCCCGGTACAGCGCTAATATCTCCCAGTTTCCCCAATGCGACTGCTGCATTGCGCCGTAAGGGATATCCTCCATCTGGAGTTTTGTCCTCTTCATCATCTAGAGCAGCAATCAAAGCTGTAATTGCCTCTGGAATGTTGACGCGAAACTTACCCAACCACCAGGCAGCATAATAGCGAAGTCCTCGATCCTCGCCTTGAAGATTTGCGATCGCCTCTTCTATCGTTAAAGACTCGCTCTTACCATATTCAGCTTCAATATTCTGTTCTATTCCCGACTGCATTTAACAATATTTTTCTCTAAAATTAATATCAAAAGGACTAGTGGCTAGAGGCTGAAGGATTTTATCTTTGGGAGTAAAACATACTTCCCAATTTCTCATCCCTTAGTCCCCAGTCCCTAGTCCCTAGTTCCCAGTACCCAGACTAATTACAAGCTAGCCGGGGTAATGCTGGCAACTTTCCCGCCGAGACGGTTAATTTGCTGCAGTTTATTAGATAGTTCTTCAAAAGGAACTAAGAAAGCTTTGCTGCTGCGACGAATGCTAGGATATCCAGGTGTAACCATCCCTGACACTTCGACGCGGTAGACTTTTCCTTTGCAACCAAAAGCTAATTGTCCACCCAAGGCATTATTAGGAGTAACCCTTTGTCCGGAAGGACGGTAACTCCAGCCATCATTAGCACCTGATGCTGCCACCACAGCTGAGGCCGAATTCTGACCTAATTCTGTAGCTAGGCGAGGAGAGCTGCCTTCTATTTGGGAGGAATCGCTATTGGCATAACCGCGATAGAGGCGGAAGATGCGGGTAAACCCGACAGTTTTTTGTCCCCGTTGGGTAGCAAAACCCCGATAATAGGGAACTACATAATCACCGAAGTTTTCTTGATACTCTTCACTGTTAATATAAGAGTCGATATCGGCATCGTAGCCCTTATTTTCGTAAAGATCCAGGTGGGCAACTATTTCTGACTCATCGTAAGGAGCGCGACCCAAAAGATGCTTATAATTCAGCTCAATGGTTCTAGTTTGGAAGTTGCCGTAAAAAAACTTATTTTTGTAAAGCTCTGATTTAGCAACATAGCGAACAAATTCGCGCACGCTAATGTATCCGTTCCGCAATAGTGACTCAGCACTAACAAGGCGTTCGGATGCCATGATATGATCGTTGCCCAAAACATGACGGTAAACGGCATTAATTACCGCTTGTACGTCTGCTTCTGTGTAATTCGGACGCAATTCCACTGGGGCTGCATCGCTAAAAGCGGTTGTCCCGAGAAGGGATGCTGCTGTTGTAATAGCCACTTAAATTTCTCCTGACTAAAACTGCTTAATTTTCAATCTTTAAGCCGCTGTGATACTGGTAACTTGACCACCCATAAGATTTATCTGTTGCAACTTGCGAGATAGTTGCTCGAAAGGCACCAGATATTCCATGTTGCTCTTGCGGATTCTTCCCATTGAACCAACTTTCGGGGCTTGGATTACTTGCACCCGATATACTTGGTCTCTACTTCCACCAGTAGTACCCATAATTATCTGTCCGTTGATATCTGTTTGAAGTACTCCCCCGACTCAAAGTACGGGGTATGATTACCAGTTGTTTTCCAGGAGGTTGAATCTGGACCTGGAAACTTCTTTTTTCCTACTTCTTAGACAAAACAATGCCCGGATAAGCAAACAATTGCTAACTCTTTTTTGCTAACAACTGCTTGCCTTTCCGGGCCAAACCTACACTCTAGCTTAGAGCGTTGATTGCGTAGTCGATATAAGTGTTAGCTTCAGATGCGCCGTCGCCAGTTAAACCATGAGTGGCTTTGATGTACTTGAGGGCTTCAACGTACCAGCTAGGAGATAGTTCAAAGGTGCTGTTGATTTCAGCAAGTCCAGCGATCAGGTATTCATCCATTGGACCTGTACCACCAGCAACTAAGCAGTAGGTAACCATGCGGAGGTAGTAGCCGATGTCGCGAGCGCACTTGGCCTTACCTTCGGGAGTAGAAGCATAGTTGTTACCCTGCATGGAAGTGGTGTAGGGGAACTTGTTGTAAACTGCGTTAGCAGCACCATCAATTAAGCTTTGAGACTTAGCAGACAGAGCCTTAGCAGCTTGTAAGCCAGAGCTAGCTTGACGTAAGCGACCGAAAGCGATTTGGAGTTCGGTGCTGCTGAGGAAGCGACCTTGAGAATCGGCTGCTGCTACTGCTTCGGTAAGCGGGGTCTTCATTGTTTAGGTATCTCCTTAATGTTTTGCCAATTTTTCAAATTTGTTGTCATTGGATGAAGTTTGCACTTCGCCAAGAGATTTTTTTTGAGCGTTTCCGCTGTTTAGCCAACTGCATTAGCAGCCAAGTCAAAGTAGCTACCGATTTCAGCCATTAGAGCGCTGCAATCGCCACGGGTGATGCCATTGGGATCGTTAGCGATCGCAATTGCTGCATCTTTCATCTTGCGGACACCAGCAGCAACGGAAGCTCCAGGAACGCCCAATGCTGTGTAAGTTTCGCGTAAACCATTTAAGCAGCGATCGTTCAGGACGCTAGCATCGCCAGCAAATGTTGCGTAGGTAACATAGCGTAGGATAATTTCCATGTCGCGTAAGCAAGCAGCCATACGACGGTTGGTGTATGCGTTTCCACCAGGAGCGATCAACTGGGGCTGATCTGCAAATAAAGAGCGAGCAGCTGAGGCAACGATCGCAGAAGCGCTACCAGTGATCCGGTTTACGGCATCAATCCGCTTCAGACCATCGGCAACCATTGCGCTCAGTGCATCTAGCTGGGCATCGGAAACCATAGTGCCTTGGGTATCGGCTTGAGCCACTACCTTAGTGAATGCGTCGTACATGAACTCAGTTTCTCCTTAGCTTGGTTGAGTTTATCTTTGGTTTTCGACTGACTTATCGCCAATCTTATCTACTTTAGCCGCCCCTTCGGGTTGCTGTGTGTTGGGTTTTGACACTCATCGAACTTTATATCCGTTCTGTTTTCTTTGGATTTCTGTCCGGTCTGCTGTTTTTTGTAACACAGCAAACTTTTTGGAAAGCTTAGAAAACCTACCGTCTATTATGAGAGTTCGATTTACGCCAGTTAGCCTTTGCTCTGGCTAACCTTTGCTTGTCGTTTTACCCTTCGCTAACTTTTATACAATGATGTTGCGCCATTATTTATTACATATTGTTAAGATTTTTCCACGATTGTTTATAACCATGACAAAAACTGGGGATTCAGCCAATTGGCTGCCCCAGTGGGTAGTTAGAGGTTAGAGGTTAGAGGTTAGAGGGGTGGATTCATCCCGCCGGAAAACAACTTTTAAGAATCCCCCTGATTTAATCAGGGGGAGTACGTCAAAGAGAGATAATACCCCAAGCAGATAAGGCGATGGAGATAACCAGCATAACTAATAGTACGCCGCCAATTTTGGCGATCGCAGATCCCACGAGCCGAGCTTCCTTGGTATAAGGGGGCTTCTGCCAATCCCACAGGTATTCCTGACGGGGTTTGTTTTGGAAATAGCCAATCTGTTCTAATTGAGCCAGGTAATCTGCGCCATAACGTGGCATCCGAGCAAAAGGTAACTCTCCTTCAGCGCGTTGAGGCAAAATCCGTCGCCGCTGATAGGGGACTGTATCGTAGCCAAAATTGATAAGGTATTCTTCACTATTGAGCAAAGCATCAATAAATCCGGATAATCCTTTAGTAGCAATTACAGTTGACCAAGCTAACTTTTCGCGATCGCTGTAAACGTTGCGCCCTAGGATGCGCTGCACGCAAAGCTGCACAAACCGATAGTTGTTGTTAACTGCGTAATTGCGCCGCCAAAACGTCTCAGACATTGCCAGTCCTCGGATGAAATCCCGGACTGTGATTTGACCAAATCTGAGCTGAGATTCTAGGGCTATTTGGCGATTACTTTTCAGAAGTTGTTGTTCATTGAAAATCTGGCGATAGGCGGCTTGAATCAAATCGCCCATTTCCAGCCCCGATGGTGCATTTTCGGTAGTGTAAATTCTAGGCTGCTCATCCCCCGGTATTTCATATTCCGCTACGCGGTGATTTTGGCTGGAAGGAGAGTAGCTTAATAAAGGAATGGTCACTTTAGGTTAAACCTCGGTATCTTAAAGGTTGCAGCGATGGGTCAAGCTTTGTTCAAGACCATCACCAAGTTAGGGACTATAGGTATGTTTACTCAAACACCTCAAACTCAGAGTAGGTAATTTGGAGATCTAAGTCTATATTTCTTAAACAAAGCTAATAATCTGTAATATTTCTTAATAAGCAGATACAGCAATGGATAGTTAAAAGTTGACAATAGACCTCTTGCATAAATCCTGGAAGTTAACAATTAGCCATTTCTACTCAGACTGGCGCATTTGCTCCAACTCCGTGCGGATAGCGGCAATTTGTGCAGTTAATTCCTCAATTTCCTGCTGCGTATTCTGGGAAGCGGCGGGGGTTGAGGATGTTACTGGTGTATCTTTTGGTATTTCCGTTGCCCCAGGATTTCCTGGGTTGCTTTGTCGCTGCCACATCTTCTCGATAAAATTCCGAGCCTCTTGCTCAGTTGTTTCCCCTTTTTGTGCCCATTCCGTAACTTTTTGACCAAGTTCCGATCTTAGTTGGTTCAGGTTTTCTTCTCGCTTCCCTGAGTCTTGCAAGATTTCGACAAGGGAGGCTGTTGCTCCCAATGAGACACGAAAGCCAGTTTGCAAGAATTCTACGAGATTGTTAGAGTTCATTCCAATTAAGTCCCGCTATTGACGCTAACTACTAAGATAGCGGCTTTCGGGCAAGAGGGTAGGTGGAGAAGGGGTTTTCAACCTACACTCTTACAAATCACCTCTCAACAGTCAAAACTCTCGATTACCCACTTAGGATTGCTCCAGATATTGATTCACATCTTCGATGAGGCGGGTTAATTCCGCTTCTGTACTCAAACGAATGCGATCGTCTCTTAGCGTAATCAATACTTTAGCGGCAAAGGGAGTGGGATAAATATTGGGATTGCAGAAGACTTCCAGAAAGACATCCCCAGTATATTGATACTCCATCGGTTTTTGGGGCTTGGGTTTGCCGCTCCCGGATGTTTGGGTAGCAAATTTTAAGCTTTCCATTAACTGATTGAGCGCCTGTTTTAAATTTCTGGCGGCTTCTGGTGTGAATCTGCACGATACAGCGCCTTGGGCAAGGTTGATAGTTAAGGAAGTCATCAGCAATAAATCTTAACGAGTGGATCTTAATGCTAGAAGATCCAATTGAGTTCTGGGAAGAATTTACCAAAGAATTAGATACTTTGGTAAAGCTGGGGTGAAAAATACTCTCAACAAGTCAGTTGATTCCAGCGATCTAAAGAGAGGGAAAATCATTAAATAATCAGAGTTTCAGTCACTTTATGGACTAAAATAAGTGTTATATACACTCATGATTAATTGGGGTATGTCTATGTTGGTAGACAATCGCTCCGTAGTTCGCAAAGTATTGCTGATTACTCTCCTCCTCAATCTATTTGTGATGGGATTGAAAGGAGTGGTGGGGGTGTGGACGGGATCTCTGAGTTTACAGGCCGATGCCTTGCACAGTGTGACGGATAGTGCCAATAATGTTTTAGGTTTGGTTGCCACTCGGTTTTCTTCCCCATTACCGGATCGGGATCATCCCTACGGACATCAGAAATTTGAAGCTGTGGGGGCGTTGGGCATTGCCGCTTTTTTAGGCACTGCTTGTTTTGAAATTCTCAGAGGTACTATAGATCGGATTTTTGGCGATGCTACGCCAGTTAAAATTTCCGCACCAGAACTTTGGTTACTCCTAATTGTACTGGGTGTGAATATTTTCGTCGCCTTTTACGAGCGAGCTGAGGGTAAGCGAGTGGGGAGTGCTATTTTGATTGCTGATGCCCGTCATACGATGAGCGATGTTTGGGTAACGATTACAGTTTTGGCTGGGTTAATTGGCATTTGGCAGGGACAGTTATTAAATTTGCCCCAACTGCAGTGGCTTGATGCGATCCTGGCTTTTCCTGTAGCGCTGTTGGTATTTCACAGTGGTTGGCAGGTATTGAAAGAGAATTTACCATCATTGGTAGATGAAATGGCGATCGCACCAGAAACCATTAGCGCCATCGCTCTTTCTGTTCCTGGTGCGGTCAATTGCCATAATATCGCCTCTCGCGGGGTTTTAGGTCGTCAAGTCTTTATCGAAATGCACATGGTTGTGGAGGCTAAGGATGTGGAAAATGCCCACCGCATCACCGAGGAAGTAGAAGCCCGTCTGGCAGAACATTTTAGCCCTGTTCGAGTTTTAATTCATGTTGAGCCACCTGATTATCAGTCCGATCAAATTACTTTTTAAATCGGATGGAGAGTTTTGAGCAATAATTTGATCTACGGACAGGTGAGAGGGATAAGTGATGATTTTTGCGATCGCCCCGAGTCACCTCTCACCTGTCACCACTTATGTCTCACCTTTCATCTCTGAGCCGACTTTTCCACAGATATTGGCACTTTTCCACAGAATTTCAGGGGTTTTCCACAAAGACGCGGTTAAAGTTAATCAATGGGAATACATTTCTTAACCTAAACAAGATGCTTTGGTTAGCCCATAGAGACTAAAGACGATCGATAAAAAACATTTGTGATAGCAACCGCCACATCGGGAGCGACAGTTAGGACGCGCTCAATAGAGCCTTTAACCCTTGCGAACTATGGGGTTTGATCTTCATCAAATAACTGTCAACTGTCAACTATCAACTGTCAACTGCTATAACACCTATTTCCGATGCCTTACACCGTCATCTGTCCAGTTATCTCATTTTCTTTCGCTTGGGCTGCGGCTCGCTGTTTTTCAGCATCTAGCCTGCGTTTTTTGGCATAAAGTTGAATTGATGCTGCCATCAGAATAATCATCACCAGGATACTCAAACCTGCCAGATTAGTCGGCAAACTATTCTTAAACACTGCCAACAAGACAATCGCCACCAAGAGAACAGTTGGTGCTTCATTGAGTGCCCGAAACTGTTGTCCCGTCCAATTGCACTCTCCTGCTGCCAATTTTTTCATAATCCGACCGCAGTAAAAATGATAAATTAGCAATGCTACTACAAAAGCTAGCTTAAAGTGCATCCAACCCTGCTTTAAAAATTCCGGCTGAGTGACCAGCAAACCAATCGCCATGGAGACAGTCACCACCATTCCTGGCATAGTGATGATATGATACAGGCGTTTTTCCATAATCTCGTATTGATTTTTGAGAATCGTCTGGGCAGGTTGAGGTTGCTGTGAGGCTTCGGCGTGGTAGACGAAAAGACGCACTAGGTAGAATAACCCAGCAAACCAAACAACCACACCAATGAGATGAAATGCTTTAAACCAGTAATAAGCCACTTATTTTCTCCTTTACTATTAAGTGCTACGATCGCAGGGCAGGCAATGCTCCTATAATCGCTGTGGGTAAGATTATCCCACCTTCTTCAAACCGGACAACAACTGTTAGCAGTCCATTCTGGTAGAAACGGAGGGAGGGGGATGAGAAGATGGTGGGATCGAGAGATGGGAGGTAGATCCCCATATCAGTCCTTTTCTTAACAAACACTAACAACAGGCTTGTATATGCTACTGGCTTCTCAGGAGATTTAAAGCGATCGAGGATTTCTGAACAACTGCACTAACAGGAGGAGATTCTCAGCTATTTATAGCCTTTAACAGTTTTTGATGGAAATCAAACCCTTGATGAAGTAAGGGTTGAAGCCTCTATTCATGACGTTATTTCGCCTCCCCCCGATGTGGCAACTGCTATATTTGCAAGGTAAAAGCGAGAGAAGGGTTAAAGCCCATAGCCTTGGCTATGAAGGGATTGCTGGAAAAATTGCTGTCGCGTACAAGGTAACAATGGATGCACAAATTTATAATCGCGAAATTCTGTTGGATGTTTGTTCATATCATGAGTCAACTTTCTTCTCAGGCATGAATAATAGGAGTATCCATTTTTCCCCTTATCAATCCCCGATGCTGATGACTGATGGAGAAATCAATCTGGATGTTCAACAACTAATCCGGCAAATTACAGGATCGAGTCCCGCAGACTTTCCCAAATTGTCAAAAATTGTCGGTGTAAATCTGGCAAAGGATTTTGCTGGCTTGAAATTAAGCGGTGAGGAGCTTGGTGGCGATAATCTCAGTAGTGCTGACTTCGCTGGTGGCGATCTGAGTCTGGCTAATCTAAGTCAGACTAACTTAAGTTTTGCCGATCTCAGTCTTGCTAACCTGAGCGGTGCAAATCTTACTAAAGCGAATCTCAGTGTTGCTAATATGAGTGGCGCTAACCTTAGCGGTGCGGATTTAATGGGTGCTGAGTTAGTCTGTGCTAACCTCAGTGGTGCCAATCTCAGCGGCGCTAACCTCAGTGGTGCAGAATTAATTGGTGTTAATCTCAGTAATGTCAATCTCAGCGGCGCTAACCTCAGTGGTGCGGATTTAATTGGTGTTAATCTCAGTAGCGTCAATCTCAGCGGTGCTAATCTTAGCGGTGCTAACCTGACGCGGACTAATTTGAGTCGGAGTAATCTCAGAGGCGCTAACCTCAATAAAGCAAACCTCAAAGATGCTAATATTAGCGGTACCGATCTTAGTGGGAATAATCTAAGTTTTGCTAACCTTAGTCATACTAATATCAGTATGGCGAATCTTAATGGTGCTAACCTGAGTTTAGCTAATCTTAGCGGCGCTGATGGGAGTCTGGCAAACCTTAATGGTGCTAACTTAGCTAATGCTAATCTCAGAGAAGTGGATCTGAGCGGTGCTAATTTAATTGGTGCAGATCTTAATAGTACCAACCTCAGTAGTGCTAATCTGATTAGTGCTAATTTAATTGGGGCAAATTTGAGTAGAGCTGATTTAATTGATGCTAATTTGGGTGGTGTTAATCTCAGTCGGGCTAACCTCAGTCGTAGTAATATGATTTGTACTCATCTCAGCCGTGCTGAATTAGGTGGTACTAATCTCAGCGGTGCTAACCTCAGCCGTGCTGACTTACGAGATGCTAATCTGAGTAGTGCGAATCTTAGTCGCGCCAATTTACGGGATGCTAATCTCAAGAATGCTCGCTTGAAAAAGACGGATCTCAGTCGTGCTAATTTGATTGGTGCAACCCTTAAAGATATCAAACATTACTATACTAATGTCGATAAGGCTCTATTTGGATACAATCCAGGACTTTCTGCGGAAATGAAGCAGGATCTAATTCGTCAGGGGGCAATTGTTGAAGATATTAATGGTATGGGGATGAAGGAAGCAGGTGGAGCGGAAAACACAGGTTTTTAAATTGATGACTAATTCTTAATGGTTAATTGCTAAGGGTTAATTATTAATGAATCATTGTTAATGGCTAATTCTTAATGGTCAATTGATAATGGCTAATGGCTAATTTTCCTGGTTTTGCTCATACCAATTTGTAGTGAAATAGATAAATTTTTTCCTTTTTTCCCTACTCCCAACTCTCTACTCCCAACCGCCCTGCGGTTGCTATAATTTTCAACTGTCAATTGTCAACTGTCAACTTTCAACTGCTTGCAGCCAGCCATCTTCGATATGAAGAATGCGATCCGCAACATCGAGAATGCGATGATCGTGAGTTACTAGCAAAATTGTACATCCTTGTTCTTTTGCTAGCCGCTGCATCAATTCCACTACATCTCGTCCCGATTTACTATCAAGGGCAGCGGTAGGTTCGTCTGCTAGTACTAATTTAGGATGACTGACAAGGGCACGGGCGATCGCAACTCGTTGTTTTTGTCCGCCTGAAAGGTTGTCTGGATAGTAGTCTATCCTGTCTCCTAAACCAACTGCTCTAAGAATTTCGCCTGATTTTTCTGATACTTCTTTGGCAGAAAATTGGGCATGAAGTTCGAGAGACATTTGGACATTTTGCCTTGCGGTGAGACTTTTGAGCAAGTTATGAGCTTGAAATATGTAGCCAATATTCCGCCGTACTTCTACTAGTCTATGGTTGTTTGCTCCAACTAGTTCTTGTCCTAATACTTTAACACTACCAGTTTGAGGCGATCGCAATCCTCCCATCAGTGTCAATAAGGTAGTTTTACCGGAACCTGATGGACCTGTCAATAATACGATTTCTCCGGGTTTAAGATCTAAGCCTATCTCGAATAATATCTGTTTGCGTAGGGATCCTTTTCCGAAATAATGGTTGAGATTTTGAATCGATACCACAGGTTGTGGCGATTGGCGATTGACACTTGGGGATTGGTAATTGGTAATTGATAACTGGGAATCGATCATTGGTTAATTTATCCGCATCTGTCACGACAATAATGCTAAAAAATATCAGCGGGATCGGCGGCTTGGAGTTTCCGCACTGCAATCGCGCCTGATACCGTACACATGACAACTGTCAAGGTTAATACGGTTGTGGTTTTAGCAAAATCCATTCCCATCGGTAAACTGGTAGCATTTCTGGTCATGCTGTATAGTCCTGATGATATAATAAATCCGGGTATATAACCCAATACCGCCAGGATCATTGCTTCTTGGAAAACTAATACTAATAAGTATGTGTTTTTATACCCCATGGCTTTTAGGGTAGCATATTCTGGCAAATGGTCGTCAACATCAGTATAGAGAATTTGATAAACAATCACGATCCCAACGATAAATCCCATGATCGTTCCTAGGGTGAAGACAAAGCCGATGGATGTACTAGTTTGCCAGTAATTTCTTTCGACATTGATAAATTCTTCTTTGGATAAAATCCTGACATCTTGGGGCATATTCTGTCGCATATTCGCCAAAACACTCGCCAAGTTTGCCTCTGGTTTGAGTTTAACAATTCCGATATCAATTAGTCCCTTATTCCTTTGATCGAACAAACTTAAAAAATTGGTATCGCTGGTAATCATATTCCCATCAGCACCGAAAGAAGCGCCGAGGGTAAATAATCCTCCCACTTTAATTCTTCTTCCTCTTACTTCAGTATAAACATCTTTTCCTTCTTTAAACCATTGGGCGATCGGCCCAAATTCTGGTCGAGAAGCCTCATCAAATAAAACCACATCTCCCAATTTGATCCGATCGAGGTTTTCTGCGACTCCAGGGGCACTAAATATGTTATCGGATGGGTTAAACCCTAAAGCCATAATGCTGCGAGTACCCCGAGTTTCGGGATTTTTCCATAGTGTCAATTCTAGATAGATTGGGCTGATAGATTGCACTCCCTCAAACCCTAATGCCTGATACAAACGACGCTGAGGAAAACTTTTCATGCCAATCAGTGCAGTGGATTGGGGACTAATCAGAAAAATATCACCCTCTAAGTTTTTATGTAGCGTCACGGCACTATCAAATAGGGCATCCCGAAAACCCAGTTGCATAAACATTAAAATATCGGCGAATCCAATCCCAGCTAGGGCTACCAGTAACCGGATTTTTTGGCGAGATAGTTGTAACCAGGCTAAGGGAATTTTCATGTTTAATGAATAATTGTTAATAGTTATTGGCTAATTGTCACGTTAATTACCGCTCTAAATAACTATAAAAATATTTCCACCACCACTTTGGAATAGGTTAACCCAGCTACCCGCTTGTTATCTTCGGCGCGGAGGCGAATTTTCACTTCCACGATTCTCGAATCAACATCAGCAGCAGGATCCGTACTTAAACTTTCTTTTTTACCAATTTTTAAGCCAATTTCTCGCACATTACCATGAAGTTCTCCGGTAAAGGCTTTTCCTTCACTTTTAATAGTAACGCGCTGTCCGATCCGCACTTTACTAATATCGCTTTCATAGACTTCTGCGATCGCAATCATCCGATCGGTTTTGCCCATTTCTACGATAGGTTTACCTTGTTCGACGATTGCGCCGGGACGTTTGTTGATTTTCAAAATTTGACCAGCTTCTTTGGCATCGACATAAGCTAAAGATCGCAAATCAGTTTGGGCTTTCTGGACTCCTGCTAAGGCTCGTTCAACTTCTGCTTCGGCTTGTTTAACATCAACTGGACGAACTTCTTTGATTTCTTCTAGAGTGGCTTGCCCTTCTTTAATTTGTTCTTGAAAAACATCTTCCGTCTTTTTACGATTAACTCTGGCTTGTATGAGTTTTTCTCTAAGTGTGGCTAGGGTTTGAATTTTATTGGCTTGAATCTCAATTAACTTGGCTTCTTCTTGACTGAGGTTAGCTCTGGCTTGGCTGAGGTTAGCTTGAGCTTGACTGAGGTTAGCTTGAGCTTCTTCGTAAAGCCCTCTGGCAGTTTCCACTCCCAAGGAGCGGCGTTTAAATTCAGATTCAGAAATCGTACCATCTGCCACTAACTGCGGATAGCGTTTAAAATCTTCTTCAGCATTATCTAATGCTGCCTTTAGGCGATTAACTGATGTTGATTGAGCTGTAATTATCGCCTTTTGAGATTCAATTGCCGCTTGTTTAGATTCAATTGACTTCTCTTGAGCTTGAATTTTAGCATCTTCAGCTTTCTCTGTCTCGATTAATTGAGTCTCTAGACTATTAATGTTAGTCTGTTGTGCGTCCTTTTCTCCCTGCAATTCGACTCCGAGACGACCAATTTTCGCTGTTTGAGCATTAATTGCACCAGGTTTTGCACCTGCTTTAACTTTCGCGAGATTAGCTTGAGCGATCGCAACTTGTTTTTTGGCAATATCTAGGTCAGACTGGAGGCGATCGCGATTATCTAAAACTGCGATTACTTGGTTAGCCCGTACCCAATCTCCTTCACTAACCAATATCTCTTCCACCCTTGCTCCTTCCAGGGAACTTGGGGCAGAGACTTGAATGACTTCTCCATCAGGCTCCAGTCTTCCTAGAGCCGTGACGGATTTAATTGTAGGTGGGGGGGGACTGGGAGCAGCACTTGAGGCGGAAGGACGCTGCTGGGCGTATTTGAGGGTGTAAACAGCCGCCACTCCAGTCAAGAGGATACCACCAACAACAATTGCGATCGAGAAACGAAACCCCTTAGCTTTCGTTACCCAATCTGTTAACGATTTTAACGTTGGTCGATCTTTTAAATCTGGTATTTGCCCCATAGTTCCAGGTTTTGTCAATAATTATAACAGTTGCACAGAACTGAGTTTGGAGTTTTAAGTTTAGGAAAGTCGTAAAATCAATAGTTTCCTGGAATTGAGAACATCTTAACCGCCCTAGTGCATCTCGGCAAAAGTTTCCCACCACTGACAAAGGCTTAACAGTAGTTTTCTCTCCCCTTCTCCCCTCTCCCTTCTCCCTGCTTGCAACTGGTGAGTTATTTCTGCCAACCTGCACTAGTGGTTGCTATAGCGAGGGACTAGAGGCTATTGGCTCAGGAAGAAAACTGTAAGATCAAGGGTTTGAGGAATTGAGAATGTCCTAACTATCCTGGCGGTTGCTATATAACCCACATTCCGATCCCGAACCCCCCTTATCTCCCACTCCCCACTCTCTCATTCATCAGTTGGCAAGTCGAATAGTACCGATGACATGTAATTATCTGCCCAATCAGAACCAAAGGCTTTTTCCAGCACGCGGCGGGTTTTGTCATTTTTCTGCTGCTTGGTGCAGTAGTAGTGTTGACCTGCTAGAATTTCTGCTTGTTTTTCTTTTGATACAGGAGTAGAATTTGCCGCTAGGCTACAGTGAATCTGGAGAAATCGATCCACCCGCGATAGAAATTGCCTTTCTTCTTCCAGGTTACCAGGACGAATAAAAATACAGAATTGGGAAAAAATATCTCCCCAAGCTGGTAATTCGCGAGGCTCTTTAAATTCAGGTGGAGGTAAGGCAGCTAAGAGTTGGTGATAGGTATCTGGCAAGACGCGCCGACGGTTAACTGGCGACAAATCCGCAATGGCAGCACTGATTTGCCCCTTTCCCCCTACCAAATCGCAGCCAAACATCGGCAAATCGTATTCCGGGCGGGGAAACATAACACAGTGGAGAATATCTAGCTTATTACCAATTCTTGCCAATTCCAGGTGCATTTTCCGAAACTGCGGGGTTTGATAGCAGCGGTTTTCAATGATTAGTTTTTCTCCCTCCAAGCGTCCTTCGACATATCCCAACTCTTCTGGTAGGATGTAGGGTTCAAGCGGTAGGTAGCCCCGCCAGTTAGACTCGATACAATCGGCGAGTTGGCGAATCAGGGGGTGTTGTTCTTCTCTGATGGAAGGTTTGGCGATCGCAGACATTCTGTTCTCAATTTTAGGTTATCAATAGAGGGGATTAGTCAAAATAGGGCGGAAGAAGCTGTAGGTTAAAGATAGCAGCTTGTTATCGGGAAAGATCCAAAGGTACAAAAAACTTGTTAGAAGTGGGGAGTGCCACAGGGGATCTCCTGGTGGGGAGTGCCACAGGGGATCTCCTGGTGGGGAGTGGGTGAGACTATTTTTTTATAGCGAGGGACTAGGGACTAGGAGCTATTGGCTCAGGAAGAAAGCTGTAAAATAAATGGTTTCAGGGATTTAGAACGCCTTAACCGCCCTGGCGGTTGCTATACTTCAAACTTTATACTTTATCCTTCAGGCTTTATCATAGTTTATATTATCAGAAAGGCGGGCTTTCCCCCCTGTGGCTTCAGCCCGGGAAAGAAAGGTTTAAATCGTTATATTTCTGATGCTAGTTGGGCACAATTAATTTTAAAGATTGAGTATCTGGCTGGAAAGCCAGTAAAAATTGTCATTAAAGTTAATCCCAAACACTCAAGCCAAGAATGTGGCAAGTGTGGACATATAGATCGATCAAATCGTCATGGCTAAAAATTCATTTGTACTCAATGTGGATACATGACTCATACTGATATTGGTGCTGCAAAAAACATCAGATACAGAGCATTTTTTCGCCTTACGGGGGGACTCATCGGAACTTAAACTTCCGCAAAATCTGCTCTGATAAATCAACACGCCCTTTGGGCAAACGTGAGAATCACTCTTCACCTGAGCGATCGGAATATTAAGGCAGTGATCTCTTAATATTCCCCTACTCTTTAGCTAGGGGAGTGTCAAGGACAAATTTATTACAGGAGACAAGTATGTTCGGTTTAGGATGGCTGGAAGCAGGAATTATCGGGATTGTCGCGTTGGTAATTTTTGGCCCAAAGAAGATTCCGGAAATGGGACGTGCTTTGGGTAAAACCCTGACTGGATTTAAGAATGAGATGAATCAGGATCGAACGAATCTTCCCACATCGGATCAAGATTCCACAGAAGAAGATAAATCTTAAATTGCCTTTCACTTGTGACTCTGGGATCCAATCTACAAATTATACTGGAGAATTATCGATGGTTAATAAATATAAAAAACAAGGTAGTTGGAACTTCTTGATCGAGACATTTGAGGAGATTGTTGGTAAAGATGGTGTAATTCGCCGCAAGGATGAATTACTTACTTATGAATGTGATGGTTTATCCAGCTATCGCCAGCGTCCCCAATTAGCTATATTACCCCGTACTACAGAAGAAGTAGTAGAGGTCATCAAAATTTGCGATCTCTATAACATTCCTTGGGTTGCTAGAGGGGCGGGAACTGGTTTGTCTGGAGGGGCTTTGCCTCTTGAGGATGGTATCTTAATTGTCACCGCCCGGATGAATAAGATTATCCGGATTGATTTAGAAAATCAGCAGATTGTTGTGCAACCGGGAATTATCAATAACTGGGTGACGCAAGCAGTGAGTGGAGCTGGTTTTTACTATGCACCAGATCCTTCTAGTCAAATTATCTGCTCGATTGGTGGGAATGTGGCAGAAAATTCAGGTGGGGTTCATTGCCTAAAATATGGGGTAACAACTAATCATGTTTTGGGATTAAAATTGGTTCTGCCTGATGGTAAGATCTTGGATGTAGGTGGCTGTGTTCCAGAAATGCCGGGATACGATCTGACTGGTTTATTTGTTGGCTCTGAAGGGACTCTAGGCATTGCTACTGAAATTACGCTCCGGATCCTGAAAAAACCGGAATCTGTTTGTGTAATTCTGGCTGATTTTACCAGTATGGAAGCCGCGAGTACAACTGTGGCTGATATTATTGCCGCCGGGATTATTCCAGCAGGTATGGAAATTATGGATAATCTCAGTATTAATGCGGTAGAAGATGTGGTAGCTTTGGGATGTTATCCTAGAGATGCGGAAGCTATTCTATTAGTAGAAATTGATGGTTTGGAAGTGGAGGTTAAAACTAGTAAGCAGCGCATTGCTGAACTTTGTCAAAAGAATGGGGCGCGAAATATTACGACAGCAAACGATCCAGAAACTCGGATGAAATTATGGAAAGGGCGTAAGGCTGCGTTTGCGGCAGCAGGGAAAGTGAGTCCTGATTATTTTGTCCAAGATGGGGTAGTGCCTCGGACTCAATTATCTAATGTCCTCAAAGAGATTGAGGCATTAAGTCAGAAATATGGCTATCGCATTGCTAATGTATTTCATGCGGGTGATGGGAATTTACATCCTCTAATTTTATACGATAATTCTGTACCGGGTGCATTTGAAACTGTCGAAGAAATCGGAGGTGAAATTCTCAAACTCTGCGTGAAAGTGGGGGGAAGTATTTCTGGCGAACATGGAATTGGGGCAGATAAGAAGTGTTATATGCCGGATATGTTTACTGAGGATGATTTGGAGGCGATGAGATGCGTGAATGAGGTATTTAATCCCAGGAGATTAGCGAATCCAGGGAAAATATTTCCGACACCGAGAATGTGTGGGGAATCTGCCAATAAACAAAAGGACGAAAGGTTTAAGGGAGTGGAACAGTTTTAGTTGTTCATTTTTCACAGAAATAGAGAGGGGGATAAAATCATTTATGGATTGAGTGTCAACTAATCAAAATCATGAAACTGAATTACTCCCCACTCACCATTAATTAACCATTGAGGCTCTCTAGAATTCAAATCCTCTACCTGACTTTCTTGTAAACCCGCGATGATTTCTGCCTTTAAAGTGCGCAGGGATACCATGGGTGCAGGAAAGTAACAAACAATATCGTCAAATGGAGTAGTAAACGACCATTGACAGTCACCCAATAAGCGGCGATAATTTGCATCTCCTTTCACAAAAACAAGCTGAGATTTAGCCAAATCATATCGCAAATCTTCAGGCATTTCCCAGAAAGGTAAAGGGGCTGTCCAAAAGAAATTATCCCGACAGATTAAACGATGCTGCTCCATACTATCTACCAAACGATTGCCCAACAATTGAACCTCAGAATTGCCAGTATCCAATAACACAGATAAAGTATTTTTCACATCCTGAATAGTAGCATCAGAAACAAAGAAAGGATGAGGCTTAAGGTGAAAGTAAACTCTTTCAGCTACCCCACTATGAATCAGAAAATCCGCCAAACATAAATCGGTAAAAAGCTCAAAGCCAGCATTATCAATAATAAAATCAATCCTTACCCCGTGAAAGCCAGCTATTTTATCGGCAATTTTTGAGGTATCGTCTACTAAAATATTAGCTTGTTGACCGTCACTAGCAATGCGACTGCGATCCCCCTCTTCAGCATCTTCAGGCCACATACTGAGGTCAATGCGGTTTCCCCAGAGGGCAAAATAGAGAAGTGCAGTAATGTTTTCTCCATACTCCCTACTATTGACAAATTTGTTAACTTGTCTGCTCATAGCTTCGATTGAAGGCATCACCTTCGCCAAGCTAATGCCTTTTTGCGATGCAAAAGGATCGACACCTTGACAAATTCCCGGAGTAAAATAACCAGTAGCTTCCAGAATACGACGATAGAGGTAAACCTCAGCAAATAACCAAGGCACATCAATCCAGCGTTGCCCTTCTAATGGCTTAATATAACCCGCCCAAGCCTGCAAATCTGGTCCATTATCAGGATTTAGCGATCGCACAAATCCATCAGGCAACTCCCTAATAATATTATCCAAATTCTCAATAATCAACGGAGAAAAATTATTTTCCTCAATTGTTCGCCGAATAATCGTAGGCCAACGCTCAATCATTGTCACATTAGCAAAAGATCCCGACTCCGACATCATTAAAGGAGAAGGAATAGGTAATCGAGGTTGGTGAAACAGATATTTCATAAAAAATCACCCTTATTTTATTATTTATCATCCTGGCAACTCACAGATATCTTACCTCAAAACCTTTGCGCTCTTTGCGCCAACCTTTGCGCCCTTTGCGTTAAAAATAATCCCCCACCGGAAACAGAAACCTGGCTTTACCAAAAAACCAGGTTTCTCATCAAGGATAGTAAGCCAATACTAGCTCTAGCCTCTAATACCAATTTCCTAAAATAGCGCTACATACTTAACCCCCCCAACTCCCCTTATTAAGGGGGGAGCCAGGATTGCTACTGTAGCAGGAATTTAGAGAATTGGTATAAGCTCTAACCTTCAGCCTGTATTTTCACAGAGAGAATTTTATCCCCTTGACGGATAGCATTAACAACATTCATATCATCAGTTTTGCCAAATACAGTATGTACGCCATCCAAATGAGACTGAGGAGAGTGACAAATAAAGAATTGACTGCCACCTGTATCCTTTCCAGCATGAGCCATAGATAGACTACCAGCTAGATGCTTATTGGGGTTAATTTCACATTTGATTTTGTAGCCAGGACCGCCCGTTCCTGTACCATAAGGACAACCACCTTGAATCACAAAGTTTGGGATAACTCGGTGAAATGTCAGTCCATCATAAAAACCTTTTTCAATCAAATCTACAAAATTCTTTACCGTATTTGGGGCATCTTTATCAAATAATTCAATATTGATTGTGCCCTTTTCGGTTTCCATAATGGCGCGAGTCATGTTTTTGTCCTTGTTATCGAACTTGTATCGCACAGAAATATAACACTTTGTGCTGGGAATGGCACAGCGGATGCTGGCAGGGTTGAGGGTGATGGGGGGCTGGGGTGATGGGGGGCTGGGGTGATGGCGATTTTAAGATGGGGACGGGAATGGTAATATAAATATATTATTTGTAATATTTCTTAACAGAGGTTGTAGGGCATGACCGATCCCGACTTAGAGCAAATTGCGATTAAGCTGGAAAGTGGTAATTCGCGCGATCGCATGTTGGCACTGGCTTCGCTGCGGGAAGTGCCATCAGTGGAAGCTGTCCCGCTGATCAAAAAGGTATTAAATGACACTAGTATGCAAGTGCGCTCCATGGCTGTCTTTGCCTTGGGGATTAAGCAAACAGCAGAATGTTACTCGATTTTGGTAAAATTACTGGAAACTGACCCCGATTACGGGATTCGCGCTGATGCGGCTGGGGCGTTGGGATATTTGGAAGATGGGAGAGCTTTTGAAACATTGGTACGGACGTTTTATGAAGATACCCATTGGCTAGTGCGCTTTAGTGCGGCAGTGTCTCTGGGCAATCTCAAAGATACCCGTGCCCGTGAGGTATTGATTAAAGCTCTTGATGGTCCGGAAGTCGTGTTGCAACAAGCCGCGATCGCAGCTTTGGGGGAAATTAAAGCTCTAGATGCTGTAGATTGTATACTGCGCTTTGCCCAATCGGAAGATTGGTTGATTCGCCAACGTTTAGCAGAAGCCCTCGGTAACTTACCCACACCAAAAAGTATTTCGGCTTTGAAATTTTTGGCAAAAGATAGCCACCCCCAAGTTGCTGAAGCTGCCTCAATCGCACTGCAACGCTTGGAGGAAGGGTGAATTGGGGCAAGGGCAGAGGGGCAGAGGGGCAAGGGGGCAGAGGGGCAGAGGGGCAAGGAAGTTTGAATTTAAAAATCATTCCTCATTCCTCAAAACTCTCTTCGGGGCGATAAAATCAGAACAATTTGTTAAGGTGATATCTCTGAAGGTAAACTACCCGCCACCAAGCTGGATACAGCTATGGTGGGGGCTTTTAAAGAAGCCCAGAGTTTACCCGACTAAGTACTTTGAGTACTACGATTTTTCGGTCATCTCACCTACAAATGCCCAGCCAGTTTGTAGCTCTGAGGTTAACGGTTAAACAAGTTTATGGGGAAGAAGCTAGTGCCGTTAACGTAAAAAGCCTTTAAATCATTGTCAAGGCTAACCTCACCCAAGCAATTGGAGGCACATTATGTGTAAAATATTAGTAATTGACCAAGATAAAAGACCGTTAAACCCAATCCATCCAGCACGAGCTAGACAACTATTAAGTCACAAAAAAGCCGCTATATTTAGACGGTTACCATTTACCTTAATTCTTAAAAAATCACTTCCTGATTCTAGCGTTTCTGAACTTCGATTAAAGATTGACCCTGGTGCAAAACATACGGGAATTGCCCTAGTTAACGATGCTACTGGTGAAGTGGTTTTTGCTGCTGAATTAAAACATAGGGGTTTTACCATCAGAGATGCTTTAACCTCCAGAAGACAATTAAGACGTAGCAGAAGAAATCGGAAAACCAGATATCGTCAAGCACGATTCTTAAACAGGAAACGTCCCAACGGATGGTTACCACCAAGCTTACAAAGTCGGATTTACAATATCAAAACTTGGGTAAAAAGACTGAGGAAATTTGCACCAATTACCGCAATCAGCCAAGAATTAGTCCGCTTTGATATGCAGTTAATGCGTAATCCAGACATTCAAGGCAAAGAATATCAACAAGGTACTTTAGCTGGTTACGAAACCAGACAATACCTACTGGAAAAATGGTCAAGACAATGTGCTTACTGCGGCGTTAAAGACGTGCCACTGCAAATAGAACATATTCAGTCACGGGCGAAAGGAGGAACGAATTCAATTACCAACTTGACTTTGAGTTGTAAGAAATGTAATATAAAGAAAGGGACTAAGGATGTTAAAGATTTTCTCAAAAAAAACCCAACAAGGTTAGAGAAAATCTTGAAACAAGCCAAACACCCCTTGGCAGATGCCGCCGCTGTAAATACAACTAGGTTGGCATTGTTAGAGATTCTCAAAGCCACTGGATTACCAGTTGAAACGGGGTCAGGTGGATTAACAAAGTTTAATCGCTACCAACAAAACCTAGAAAAAACTCACTGGTTAGATGCCGCTTGCGTAGGAATTTCTACTCCCAAGTTAATTATTAAAGGTATTAAACCTTTATTGATTACAGCATCAGGACATGGTTCAAGACAATCATGCCGTACTGATAAATTTGGTTTTCCGATTAGGTATTGCCCTCGAATAAAAGTCCATTTTGGTTTCCAAACGGGTGACATAGTTAAAGCCAATATGACCTCTGGCAAGTACATCGGTCAGTTTTTAGGGCGAATTACTATTAGGAGTAGACCAAGTTTCAGTTTAAAAACCACGGCTAATAAATTTGATGTCCATCCGAAGTATCTAAGAAAAATTCATCAAGCTGACGGCTACAGTTATGAATTCTAAGAGAAACGGATTCGCTATCGCTCAATTTATTAGTTGGTGGTAATTCCCCACTCGTTAATCGGAGTACCGATATAACGAGCGTCCCCTTACCACATTTTAAGATGGATATTAAAGAATTTTTTGAGCAGAGTGCAGGGAAATGGTTTTCTCAACGAACTAGTCACCATAAGGAGTTTAGACAAGCAGACAATGGCAAGTCAACCATGGTAATGGAAACCCTAGCTCCTGAAAATCCAGAGGTAATCAAACTCTGCCAAGAGTACCACATCGATCCACAACTGGCTTTGTGTGGAACTACGATTACTTGGGATAGTACGATAGTTTGGGATAAAACCCAGCAACAGCAACGGGGTGCGACGCTGCTGGTACTGATTCCTGACTCAGACAAACCGAATGAAGGAAGTTTATTGCGATCGCAAGGCTATGGTAAGAAAACTTCTGTGGTAAGTCGCTATAGTCTTGGCAGCGATGATGTTTTAACTCTCATTGCTGATGATGAAACGATGTCTTCTGAAGATAGAATCTGGTTTGCTAGTCCTAATTTACGGATGCGGACTAGTATCCTCAAGAATGGCGATGGTTTTACCCAGGCTTCCCTTTATTCGGAAATTCGTCTCGGTGCTGCTCCGCAACCAAAGAAAGTAGAAGATACCTTTAGTGCCACTAGATTCTATTCCCAGTCTTCTAATGGCTAATGGTTAATGGTTAATGGTTAATGGTTAACAAGCAAGCGAAGCAGGGAATATTCTCAAATTGGGGGAAACAATTAGCGATTAACAATTGACAATTAACAACTGACAATTGAAATGATTATCGCCGAGTTTTTTTCTTCTTTTTTGGCAATAGTTTCCGGTTATCCTGGCTTTTTTGGGAGTTTTTGAGTAGTTTTTTGGCAGTGGAAGTAGCCCAATCGCTCAAAACATGGCTAATAGCCCCCAATTCTAATCCGAAAAATAGAGCAATATAGTGTTGGCGATACTGAAATTGCGATCGCGCCACTTGACTCGCCCAATCTTGCCAACTCTCAATACTATACCCCAACAGAGCGATCGCAACGATCCCTAATCCTCCCAGGACAATTACCCAACATCCCAGATAAAGGATGCGCAAAGTAGTACCAATCAGTACTCCGTGAGAAAAAATCGAACGGTGGCGCACCAGTTTTTGGTAAGGAATCCATATCCACCGCAGCCAACCCCAGCGCTTGAAAGGTAAGGAATTAAGATCCAAATCCGGACTAAGCATTAGCCCGCCGAAGAGATATCCCCCAGATACAATTAAAGTGAGATCGCTACTTTTCGTGAAAAATAGGGTCAAAACCGTTACGGTAGGTAGATTCCAGAGAGTTATGCGATCGTGTGTTCGACCAGATGGCATTTTTGGCAATCTTGTGCTATGGTATATATCATAGCGGGCGGTTAGCTCAGTGGTAGAGCGCTTGCCTTACAAGCAAGATGTCACTGGTTCGAGACCAGTACTGCCCATTTTCCATAAACTTAATGGCTACAAATGTCCTCAGTTGTAGCCATTTACTCTATTTTCGATCAGAATTTATCGATAATAACGTTCTTCAATCCAAATCCTGACTTCGGCTTCAGATGCTAGATGGATATGGCAATCCCCGATAGGATTGTAGCCATGCCAGTGGGTATTGCCGAAGCGATCCCGATGAGGCCAAACTTGTAGTTCATGCCCTCTCCCTATCGCTTTGAGGATTTGCCGAACAATATTTTTAAATATTGAGAATTGTTGCGATTTGTTAAAATTAGGCTGTTTAGCTGAAGTGACAAGGGATTCTAATATGTCCGAGTGGAAGCCTTTAGTAGAGTGCATCATAAATAATTCCCCTCCGATTGGATCGCGAGCAGGTTCATGGCGATCGCATTTTTATTCTAGCAATTTTTAACTGATATAGAGGTAAATATAGCAACCGCCACATC
>DOIX01000114.1:6245-6424 GCA_003511885.1 Cyanobacteria bacterium UBA11153 | reverse complement strand
CTCCGAACTCCGAACTCAGGTCACCTTAGAAAATATGTCACTTTGACAGTTAATTTTCGATTTTCTTGAGTGGACCAATGATTTCGGCATTCGCCAGTCTGTCTAAACCAACAGATTTTAAGAGACTTTGCCAATCATCTTTGAGTTGTTGCTCGTTGGGATAGCGTTGGCGTAAATCA
>DOIX01000114.1:5256-6035 GCA_003511885.1 Cyanobacteria bacterium UBA11153 | reverse complement strand
TGGGATAGCGTTGGCGTAAATCAGCTAGGGTACTCAAAGTTTCTGTCCAATTTCCATATTGAGCATAGACAGCGGGGCGATCGCGATCTTGAGTTTTGGCTAAATCACCAGCGAGACTTTCATCCTCCGGCTCTACTTGAACCCATCCATCTACCACCAAATCCCCAGAGGTGTCAGAATCGTTGGGATTGCACTTAATGGTAAAAAACCAGTGATATAAAGGTGGATTGCTGGATTGGTTAATTTCTGAAGAGGTAGCCTCATCCTCATCCTTGGGTAAGTCAACGCTAATGCTCACAACTCCAGCACGTCGCGGTAATTCAACATTTTGTTCTTTGACAACAAAGGCTTCATTATCCTTTTCCCCAACCACCACAAATTTGGCTTGGGTTTTTTGAGTTTGAGAAATATAAAGTAAGAATGTCGGGCTGCTGGTTACGGTTGATTCAATTTCAATCTCTTTTTTGTCCTCCAGTTTGGCTTCGTTTGTTTTTGGTAACAGTGCTGTAACATCGATCATTTCTCCACCACAAGCACGAGGACCCCGCGATATTCCTCCCACTCGCTGACGAGATGAGCGAACACCCGGAATTCTGAAGCCTAAACGGGAACGCGGTACTTGTGCTAAGAGAGTTTGCCCAGAAGTTTCTGATAAGTTAGAGTTAGTTGGCTTAATATTGGCGGTGGCGATTAAGTTTTCACTCATCACCATTCCTACAACCAAGAGGCCGGAAATGAATTTAAACGTTTTCATGGTATTCCTGTGAGGGGGGTGGGGG
>DOIX01000114.1:0-5054 GCA_003511885.1 Cyanobacteria bacterium UBA11153 | reverse complement strand
AGAGGGAGGATGTCAAGTTAAAGGATTATAGTAGATATTCTAACAAAGGTAGAATACCGACAAGATGACTGTCCCAGTGTCAGGAAAGTTTCCGCAATTGGTTAGCAAATATTTACAACGATCGGAATTACCCACAAAGAGGTCAGAAACCGTGTTTCTAAGTTAATATCTATTTTCCAAACCAACGATACTTAACGGTAGATGTACTATATAGTTAGGAGTTTCTCGCGCTCCAGCCTCAAACCTCGGAACGGGGATACGAGAATAGGGGGGCGAGGGTGTAGGGGTGGGGTGGATAGTTTTGAATAATAATCGATCGCTCATTTTCTTGCCAAGAGGATAAATGAACTAAAAATCAATTATTTTTTGGCTAAGAGCCTAAATAAACTCAAAGTTGCTGACAGGATATTTCAGTAGATTACTAATTTTAAAGATGATGAGATTATGTCAAGACATGCCTAATTTTTGTCAAGAATAAACAACAATTATTTGACAAGACTATTTTCAACGAAGATCCAATAAAAAAATAATCTTCGATCTATCCCCAAAAAAACAATCAAAAGATGAGGAATCAACACTAATATGAGTTTTCAAGTGTCTGAAAAAATCAGTTTTCTCTTCTCCAAGGAGCATAATCCCCTCAGAATTGCGATCGCAATTGGAGGAGCGATTCTCACTAGTGCGATCGTTACAGGAGCGATAGTGGGAGTACGACAACTTGGCTACTTAGAAGGATTTGAACTTCGTGTATATGACCAGTTTATCCGTTCCCGTCCTCCAGAAGAACCTGATAACCGCATTTTAGTCGTAGGGATTTCAGAGGAAGACATTCAGAAACTTAAGGAAGCTTCCATATCAGATGCTACCATGGCAAAATTTTTAAATAAAATCCAAGAATACGAACCCAGGGCAATCGGAATTGATGTCTTGCGAGATGTACCCATAGGCGAAGGTCGTCAAGAATTAATTAAAATACTGAAAAATAACGAAAATATCATAGCTGGTTGTAAACTAAGTTCAGAAAACGAACCCGGAGCCGCCGCCGCACCAGGAGTCCCAAAAGAGCGGGTTGGTTTTGCAGATTTCCCGCAAGATCCAGATATTATCATGCGTCGCGCTATTTTAGTGTCCACGCCGACAACTCCCAAAGGAGCAGTAGAAAATATTCACTTATGTAATTATGCAGATCCAGAAAACCAACTACTATCCTTAGCATTTAATGTCGCACTCCTTTACTTAGAAAAAGATAATATCATCGCCGAGCCTGTAGAAGAAGGCCCAAATCAGGGTGACATCAGATTAGGCTCAACTTTATTAAAACACCTAGAAAATAATGCAGGAGGATACCGGAATCTAGCACCACCAGATTACCAGATCTTGATTAACTATAGATCGGGTGAAAATGCCATTCCCCAAGTCAGACTCACCGATGTTTTAGAGGGAAAAATAAATCCGGCTTCAGTCAAAGATCGGATCGTGATGCTGGGTTACACTGCCACAACCAAAAATGACGACTTTCCCACCCCCTACAGTCCAGGAGAGCGAGATAGAATAGAAATGCCAGGGGTAGTAGTTCACGCTCATATTGTCAGTCAAATTATCAGTGCAGTTTGGGATAATCGACCATTAATTTGGTATTGGAGTTTTGGGGGTGAAGTTTGGTGGATTTTGGCCTGGTCCATAGTGGGAGGAAGCCTCGCCGGGACGATCCGCCGTCCCATATTCGTTATCCTAGGGAGTGGGGGCGCGATCGCAATTTTATCTGGTGTTAGCTATTTTCTCTTCCTCAAATCTGGTTGGATTCCTTTAATTCCGGCAGGATTGGGATTGGTGGTAACCACAGGGGCGGTGATGTTAATCGATACATACAGCAATACCTTTATCCAAGCCATCAAGAAACTATTGAGTATTGACCTTGAGAGCGAGGCTGACGAATTAACAGCACAAGAGGACAAAATTACAGAAATAAAAACATTCCACAGCTTAAAACAAAGAGCTAAGGAAGGTCAAGTCTCGATCGAAAACACCCATACTCAAGATCTAGATTTACCCCAGGAGGAAACCTTAGAAGAAACACCAATTACTCAAGAAGCAAAAACCGCCGAAACAGATAGGATAGAGCCGCAGAAATATCAGAAGTTAAGGAGTAACGAAAATCATGGGAACGAGGGATTAATTATCGAGACTCCAGAAGAGACACCAACCACTCCAGTTTCTTTAGATGAAAGATGAAAGGTGAGAGGTGAGAGGTAAAAGTATAACAACTGCCACATCGGTATCAAGATGAATAACTTGATGAATAGAACCGAGAAGCCTTCCTGAGTAAAGGGTGCGATCTAGCCCAAACGACTGTCAACTATCCGCTGCTATAGCAACCGCCAGGGCGGCCTCGACATTCTCAATTCCTCAAACCCTTCATTTTACAGCTTTCTTCCCTAGCCCCTAGCCCCTAGTCCCTAGTCCCTTGCTATATAATCAAAATTATTGAGGGTTATACTCATGACTGACCAAACAAACTACGTTACAGCCAATCATTTTTATGTAGAAATTGAGAGTCAACTTAGTGCCTCTTTTAGTGAATGTTCTGGTTTTGGAGTGCAAATAGATAAAGAAGTCTTCTCAGAAGGCGGAGTTAACAATCAGCAGCGTATTTTCCTCAAACAAGCCAAATTTAACGATGTCACGCTGAAGCGAGGAATTACTGATAATACAATATTCTGGAATTGGATTAATAATACCCTTAGTCCCGGTAAAAAAGAACGGCGTAATATCAATATTTTGGTTTTTAACCAAGCCGGGGAAACAATGCAATGTTGGACATTAACAGGTGCAGTACCCGTTGCTTGGAAAACCGCTGCTTTACAGGCTAATTCTAATGCAGTGGCAATTGAGGAGTTGACGTTAGCTTATGAAGGGTTGAAAGTTGTCGCTAAACAAGGTGGTGGTGCGTCTACAAAAGTCCAACGGGATGCTTCAGGATCTTTCCCTGGAAACTAGATTGACTGTACCTCATCAGAGCGGAAACCGCTGTATTGTTTAAATTCAAATTTCCGTATTTTTCCGTGAAATTACAAACTATAAGTAGGGTTTGCTGTATAAGTCATTAACCTTGACGGCAATGAGCGAAAAGCTCAATAGCAGTTAGTTAAAAGTACCAAGAATAGGAGTTTAACTCCTCACAATTCATACACTTTTTAACTTAAACTAGAAAATTGCCTTCCAGAAAACTCTTCAAACCCCACACCAAAAAACCCACACCCTCCCCGAACAAAAAGACTTTTTCAGCAAACCCTAAGTAATCTTTAGCCCAGATTGGGGATGAGATGAGCTGGGAGGAGGGCGAAGGCAACAATCGCTAAAAATAGCAGTGCAGAAACCGTTTCCAGCATAGCAACATGGCGAATGGGAGTGGTTTGATACCATTTGAGCCACACCAGAATCGAGCCAAACTTGAGTAGCGCCACACCAAACGCGATCGCAACGCTGGGAGCCAACCAGCCACAGTAGCAGACAATTCCGATTATCCCACTAGCGATCGCATGATAAATCAACCCTGGCATGAGCGATGCCGTCTTGGGTTTGCGGAGTTTCACCGTAAAAATGGCACTGCTAAAAAACAGCGTGTTTAATAACCACAAACCCCACACCGAAATCGTCCAACTTCCAGTTGTGACAATATAGGCAAACGGTGCAGCAAGGCAAACCGCCGCAAAGGCGAGTAATTCATTTGTCACAGATTTTTGCTGGCGATAAAACACCGAAACAGCATCAATACCAAAACCTGCGATCGCGCCCAGATATAACCACAGCAACAGAGGTATTTCCAGGTACAGATAACCAGCAAGGCCCAGTGCTATTCCAGCATAAATTCCACCCCAGATCAAAAACCGGGGTTTCCAGCTACGTCTCTGTTTAATTTGTAACACGAGCGGATGTTCGGCTTGAAATCCTGCAAAGGCAGAGACAAAAGCCAGAGTAGTTGCCAGTGTCCACTCCTTTCCTGCCGCCGCTCCTGTCAGAAATGATCCAAATAGCATCACATAGATCCCATGCTCTGGTGAAAATATAGGGCGATACCAAGCTGGGGCATGAGAAGATGATAAAGAGCGAGACTCACAAGCAGCATTTTCTTGGATTGGATTGGGCTGAGAAAGTGTCATTGAAATATGTCCTTATCTAAAATTTTGAACAGCATTAGCCCAGAGTTTGTCACGATTTGTTAATTTATTTGATGTGATTGACCGATCTTACTCGAATTTTGTAAAAATTAATACAGAAATTATTTTACTTCTTGTCACCTAGTTGGGTTGAGGAGAAGTATATTTAACCAATTTTAATGGATTTGAAACAGAGAAAGATTATGACCATTGAAACAATCGATCGAGTTTGTCTCCCCACATCAGGACTAGAAATTGCGATCGCTTCAGGCTGGAAACCAGTTTGCCACATCACCTACAACCGTGATGCCTGGGTAAAGTTGATCGAGCCTCCCAGCGAATATGCCTTTGACGAAGCGAGGTTGCTCTGCCCAGAGTCCCCAGATACCTGGATTGCCTGGATCCCAGATTATGGTGAAATCGTTCTTGATAAAAGCCATTTCTATTGCTGATGCCTCAATTAGTATCCGAAATGAAACGATCGCAAAACATGAAAAGGTAAAAATTACAGATATTGGAGTTGAGTGCGATGAACCCTCAGTCAGTTATCGATTGGGATGAAATGTTTGAGTATCTACCAGGGACAATAGTAGAACTCAAAAACCAACCAGGAGTTTTGCATCAGATTGATTGTTATGAAGCCATGATGGTACCGCCGATTTGGTTAGTGGACGATCCGCGTCCCCGCTATCCCCATGAATTGCGGATAGTGTCCCGTCGAGAAGTGCCAGCTTGCGATTTGGAACCCCAACTAAGCTGCGGTGTATCTGGATTAGATCTTAAATTTGTGGAAAGGGGTGTGGGGTGTGGGGTGTAGGGTGTGAGGATATCCAAATTAAATGGGCAGCAGCTTATAAGGTGAGTCGTTGAACACCCCGTGTCTTTAGACCGGGGATG
>DOIX01000113.1:5232-13325 GCA_003511885.1 Cyanobacteria bacterium UBA11153 | reverse complement strand
TTCCATATTTTAGATTTTAGATGGTTTGCTGAATTGCAGTTGCTAAAATTCCTAATATTTGATTGAGATTTAATCGTTTTTTTTGTTACTGTCCTTAAGTTAAAATCGCTGTAAGTTATTTCAAATTTAGGTTTGAGATTTGAGACTTTAACTTTGTACAAGCATCGCTGTCAACTGTCAACTGCCAACTGTCAACTGCTATCCCATTCCCTTCTTGAGGTAAACTAGCTTTTATGGAGCCAATCCCCCTGCCCTCTTATATTCATTACGAACTACTACTCCAACTCCTAGAGCGTCAAACATCCTTTGTTGCCAATCGCCAACCAGCAGTTAGAGAGCAAGTGCAGCAACTGATTGCCACCCTCCGCAAAGCTTTAGCCCAGCAGAAGCAACTTGAAGCAACCTGCGAACGTGCTAAATTACCCATTGAGTATCGTTGGTCCCTCAATAATGTAGTTTTTGATTCAGAAAACAGCACAGACAGTACTTTCCCAACGGAAAAATCAGAAATTAATCAGTAATTTGGCAAAAAATAGGCAAATTTCTTGTATGTTAAACAGTCAAGCGTTCTTTGTTTTAGGGTATAGATCGTGGATAACAAGTTAATGCTGATGATTCCGGGACCAACACCAGTACCGGAAAACGTATTACTCGCCTTGGCGAAGCATCCCATAGGGCATCGTAGCGCTGACTTTAGCGCCATCATGGCAGAGGTGACAGAAAACCTCAAATGGCTGCACCAAACCAAAAATGATGTGTTAATCCTCGCCGCCAGTGGCACAGGGGCAATGGAAGCCGGAATTATTAACTTCCTCAGTCCCGGCGATCGCGTTTTAGTCGGAGTTAATGGTAAATTTGGGGAGCGCTGGGCAAAGCTTAGTACCGCCTTTGGTGTCAATGTAGAGACAATTACCGCTCAATCGGGTAAACCCCTCAATCCCGAAGATTTTCAAGCCAAGCTGGTTGCCGATACGGAAAAAACCATCAAAGCTGTCATTATCACCCATTCTGAAACTTCAACAGGTGTCCTCAACGATCTGGAAACGATTAACCGTTATGTTAAAGATCACGGGGAAGCCCTAATTATTGTTGATGCTGTCACCAGTTTAGGGGCAGTAAATATACCTATTGATGAATGGGGTATCGATGTGGTAGGTTCAGGCTCCCAAAAAGGCTACATGATTCCGCCCGGATTAGGGTTTGTTTCTGTAAGTGAAAAAGCTTGGGAAGCATATAAAACGGCGAAATTACCCAAATTTTATTTCGATTTAGGGCCTTATCGCAAATCAGCAGCGAAAAATACCACCCCTTTTACCCCAGCGATTGGGATGATTATCGCCTTACAGGCTGCCCTGAAGATGATGAAGGCAGAAGGATTGGAATCGATTTTTGCCCGCCATCACCGTTTGATGGAGGCAACTCGCGCCGCTATGAAAGCCCTGTCATTGCCGCTATTTGCTCCCGATGAATTCGCTAGCCCAGCAATTACCGCTGTCGCACCTGTATCGGTAGAATCGGAAAAAATCCGTTCGGTAATGAAAAAGCGCTATGACATTATTTTAGCAGGCGGACAAGACGAACTATCAGGGAAAATTTTCCGGATGGGGCATCTGGGATTTGTTTGCGATCGCGATATACTAGCTGCGATTGCGGCATTGGAAGCAACGTTGGTTGAATTGGGTTATGAATCCTTTACTCCTGGCGCTGGTGTAGCGGCTGCCGCTAAAGTTTTCACCGCATCTTATAGCTAGGGACTATTGGCTCGGGGCTATTGCCTAGGGAAGAAAGCTGTCAAATCGAGGGTTTGAGGAATTGAGAAGGTCTTAACTGCCCTAGTGGTTGCTAGAAAATTTAGCTGAGATTCTCCCCTTTTCCCATTTCGCAAAAAAGAGCGAGTCCATTGCTGACTCGCTCTTTTTGTAGTTTGTTGGTATCAAGTTGTCGATGGAGAGAGGATGAATCAAAACATTCTATTAACTCTGCGATAATCTGCCTGGGGGTTAGCTTAACCCGAAGGCATAAGCACTTGGACATATCGAGAAATCTCCTTGTCGATTAATCCAATCTTAAGCCGTTTCCAGCCAATCATAAATTTGGTCTAATTGCTTGAGGGTGACCAAGCCATATTGCCATAAAATCATAGGTAGCGGCCCTGGATCTTGTTCGCGGAAACGTTGTGCGATTGCCAGTGAAGCCGTGGGAATGGCTAGCTCTTCTTGGAGAAAGCGTATAAATTTAGAGTATGTTGCGGGTGCCATAATTACCTTCACCTCCTTTTGTTCTATTGTGGAATTAGGATACCCTGTTCTTGTGCCTCAGTAGACACTATTCTATGTGTCCACGGTCAATGCGGTTCTTTACTCTATCTTGAGTTTAATCGCCTTAATAAGATGTGTTCCCGATCGCAATGAATTTGAGATCTCAATCAACAGACTGACTGAGAATAGTATAGTGGGGGTTAGCGAGTGGGGCAGGAGAATTGACTTCCCCTCAATTTTAGTCACTAGCCCTGTTAACATTGCCCATGTCAGCTATCCAGGAAGAGTCTTTTTTCAAACCGTTATTGCCATAGAAAATGACGGATTGCCTCCAACCCTCCAATCCCGGCTAATTTACCCATTACTATTCAAGCTATTGGTTAAGCCAAAGCATTAATCTTTGACAATACCTTGTTAGTATCAGTTTCCTCACACCATTGCCAGCCATTTCAGGCATTGGCTACCTCAGCTTGACGCTGATGAAATTTAGGATGGAATTTTTGATCCCGATGTGGCAGTCTAACACAGTACATTAATTTTCTCCGCGTCAGGAGCGTCTGTCTTAAGTACTAGCTTTGAAAGCAACTGCCTATAATCTTGGTTTGTAGCAAGCTCCAGAACGGTTATGAATTTTCAGGGTCAAGATGGTCAAAATCTTGACTTGTTAATTCCACCTTAAGAAAGGGTATCGCATTTTTGCCCAGAATGGGTCAAATGTTAAGTTAATTTTTCAATAGTTTTAATAAAAATTTAAGATATGGTCTTGGGATTGCTACAGGGGATGCCCTGATGGGGGATGGGTGGGTTGGGGAGATCCGGTTCCCCATCCCCCTTAATTGGCTGGCGGAAAATTTTGGTTGGGGATATCCTGATATGGATTGGCAGGGGAACTTTCCTGAGAGCGGGCGATCATTTTGGAGGCCAAAGAGTAGCTAAAATAAGAAGGAACCGCGATCGCTACAAATAGCGCGATCGCACCGAGCCAGTTAAAAGGTCTCCATGAGGAACCATAATAAGTACGATAAGGATCGATCTGGATCCTTTGGGTATCAATAACATCCCGGAAAGCAATTAGTCGCTTGAATCTTACTCGTCTATCATCCAGTTTTTCCAAAAGAATCCAGCCTGCCTGAGCTTCTTCTTCACACAACTTTTTAAAAATAGCCGGGTTGTGAAATAAATCTCGATTGGCTCTAACAATTTTAAATTCCCAACCCACAAGATGTGGATCTCTTGATGGTGAATCTGGATAACTGGCTCCGTTAATATTACCATTCCATGGTGGGGATTTTGCTAATGTTGATTCTTCTTTTGATTCAAAACAGGTCAATGTTTCTTCCTCCTCACAATCTAACCTACTTCTAACTATCTGCCGCCAGCGCAGCCATGCACTTACAACTACTGCCTGCCAACCAAAATTCCCGACTAGCAGACTGAAAATTGTCACTTCAAGCATTTTTTGGTTATTGGTTGTTTGTTTTTGGTTATTGGTTGTTTGTTTAGGGAATAAGTCATTAGTAATTTTTTGACAATTAACGCTTAACAATTAGCGATTGACTTTTGACTATGGCAAATAGCCTTCCACAACATAATCTGAGCCTAACTGATGCCAAGTTACCCTTTCTAGGGTTAGGGCATCTGTCATAGTTGCCAAGCCCAAATCACCTACAGGTGAAGGTGCCGATTCCCCGCCGACAATTTTGGGGGCAATAAATGCGAGGACTTTTTGGATTGCACCATCAGCAATTGCTCTGGCTGATAATGTGCCACCACATTCCCACAAAACCATGGACAACTGTCTCTCGTACAAATATGCCATTGCTCGAGCAGGTGTGAGGGGTTTGAGTTGTACCACCTCCACTCCTTTGTTCAACAACTGTTCCTGTAAATCCGGATGAGCTTCATTTTCCGTCAATACTAAAGTAGGGGCATCAGATGTTTGCCAGAGATGGGCGTTGAGTGGTAAGTTGAGAGTCCTAGTCATCACTACCCGGAGAGGATTGTGGGCATCTGGATGATGGCTCGTGAGGTGAGGGTTATCCAGACGGAGGGTATTACCACCAACAATTACGGCATCACAGGCTGCTCTAAGCTGATGAACGTAAGCTCGCGATTCCTTACCTGTTACCCAAGTACTATGACCGCTAATTGTGGCAATTTTGCCATCAAGAGTCATGGCATACTTCAAAATTCCCAAAGGGCGTTGGTAAAGTATCCGCTGAATAAAAGCTTCATTGAGCTGGCGGCAAGCTTCTTCTTCGACACCTACAACTACTTCAATTCCTGCCTTTCTTAATCTCTCGATGCCAGATCCCGATACCAAGGGATTGGGATCTACCATACCCACTACCACTTTACCCACTTTAGCCGCGATTAATGCTTCCGAACAAGGGGGTGTCCTTCCATAATGATTACAGGGTTCAAGACTGACATAAATAGTTGCTCCTCTAGCCTTGTCACCTGCTTGGCGTAGGGCAAAGACTTCTGCATGAGGTTTTCCTGCACCAGGATGAAACCCTTCCCCGACAATCTCTCCATCTCGAACAATTACTGCACCAACCAGGGGATTGGGGGTAGTTCTTCCCAGGGCGCGACGGGCAAGTTCGATACACCTTTTCATCATAGCGCGATCGCAAGGGGACACCAGAGGAGATCCTGGTGAGGATGATGGAAAATTAGACTGGGTATCAACGGCAGAGTTTTGCATTATTGTTGTGTTTGTCTGGTGAGTTTTTTGGCACAAACTAAGAACTTAACCTCTTTATCCCCTTCATTCTAAAGGAGAAATTGTAACACGTTAATGTATGACGAAAGATGCTCCAAATTACCGAATCTGAAGCATTAAAACTAAATCCTGATTGGTTATGAGAGGAATTGAATCGGTGACAATTGACATCTGGCATCATTCTTAACAATACCTGAGAAACTGGGTTTTGAGACGGAAAGTCAGGTATTTACTGACAAGGTAGGCTCTCTTGAGGGTTAACTTGAAAGGCTGATGGTTGGGTTGGTGGGGACTCCCTACCTTGGAGTGATTGAAAATGGTGCAAGATCTCAATTACAATTGACATCTTGCACCATGGAAGGGGAATGCTATTGCCCTAAACCGTTTATCACCCCATAGTCATGATAGATCCGATTGCTGTTCTGCTTCATGAAATTAGTAATACTCAAGCTTGTAGCCAACGGAGGAATAGTTCCCGATGAGCGATATCTATGGCATTCGTAAATGGCAAGATCCAGGAATTTGGCGAATTTTAGATGCTAATTTAGATCGAGCTAGAGAAGGATTGCGGATTATTGAAGAATGGTGTCGCTTTGGTTTGGGTAGCCTTGAGATGGCTGGTGAATGTAAGGAAATGCGACAGGAATTAGCTAGTTGGCATTCTCAGGAAATTCGGGCGGCGCGGGATACTCCTGGAGATGTTGGTACGGAAATTACTCATCCGCAGGAAGAACAAAGAGCTGGTATTAAACATGTTCTTCAAGCTAATTTTTGCCGTACTCAGGAGGCGTTACGGGTATTGGAGGAATATGGCAAATTATATAACTCTGGGATGGGTGCGGCATTTAAGCAGATGCGCTATCGCGTTTATACTCTAGAAAGTAATTTGTTAGTTTACGAGCGCCATCGTCTCTTGGAAAAATCTTTTCTTTATCTGGTGACTTCTAGTTCAGAGCAATTATTTATAACTGTAGAAGCTGCACTCCAAGGCGGGCTAACATTGTTACAATATCGGGAAAAAAATGCTGACGATATTGTGAAATTAGCTAATGCGGAAAAAATTCGACAAATCTGCCATCATTATGGGGCATTATTTATTATGAACGATCGGGTCGATTTGGCTTTGGCAGTTGATGCGGATGGCGTGCATTTGGGACAGCAAGATATCCCAATTGCACTGGCCCGAAAGTTATTGGGTCCCCATCGTATCATTGGTCGTTCTACCACAAATCCCGAAGAAATGCAGCGCGCGATCGCAGAAGGAGCTGATTATATTGGTGTCGGCCCAGTCTACGAGACTCCCACTAAAGCTGGTAAGGCTGCCGCTGGTTTGGATTATGTGAAATATGCAGCGAAAAATGCTACAATTCCCTGGTTTGCTATTGGCGGAATCGATCCTCATAACCTCAATGATGTCCTGGATGCTGGTGCGGAAAGAGTGGCTGTCGTCCGAGCAATTATTCACGCGGAACAACCAACTCTGATTACTCAGTATTTTCTCTCTCAATTAACTAAAGAGCAAACTCTCCGTCGCCTAGAATCTCGCATTTCTCAATCTCATGTTTGATAATACTAATTTAATTGCCATCCAAGTTAATGGCGAATCATACACTTGCTATCCTCAAACTTATCTCCCTAAATTAATAGAACAAATGGGGCTAAATCCTCGTTTAGTGGCTGTGGAATATAATGGAGAAATTTTGCATCGGCAGTTTTGGTCAGATACTCAAATAAAAGAAGGGGACCGACTGGAAATTGTGACTATTGTCGGCGGAGGATAAGTTGTGTAATTGATAAGTTATCAAATGGGAATGGTATTTCGGATAACCAGAGGGGAGATTCTGGAAAAATGTTGTTAAATAAATGGGGATTGTCCTCAAACGTCCTGACAAAGTGATAATTTGGGGTAAATTTTCCATCTTATTGATAGAAATAAGAAATTACGAGGAATAAAAACAAAAGATCGAGTCGGGTTAGCGCGATGGAATTACCTGAAGCAAAAAGAACGAAGATTTTCCACAGATTATTTAACTTAGCTATGTTAAGGATATAAGGATATGATGCCAAAAGAAGGAACTTGAGATAGAATAAGGATTGTCAGAAAAAAAGTAGAAAGATGTTTGATAGAGGACAAATGCGTAAAAAAAATTGGTTAGGAATCAAACCACTTTTGAAATCCCTAGTTATCCTTGGGCTAATTTTTACCCTAGTGCTAAGTAACGCCAGCGACGCTTTAGCTCGTAGTGGAGGGAGAATTGGTGGAGGCTCTTTCCGGATGCCCAGTCGCACCTACTCAGCCCCCAGCAGCGGCTATCGCACGCCAGTGGGAGGTGGCTATGGCTTTGGTAGTGGATTTGGTTTTCCCTTCCTCTTGCCATTTTTCGGCTTCGGCGGATTTGGCAGTATCTTCAGTATCCTGATTTTTATCGCGATCGCAAATTTTCTCTTCCAATCGTTCCGCCGTATCGGTGAGGGGAGCGATAATAGCGTTACTGGTGCAATTAATACCAAAGTTTCTGTAGCAAGAGTCCAAGTTGGACTATTAGCAGAAGCGCGGTATTTACAAAAAGAATTAGACGCTTTAGCAAGAACAGCTAATACTAGTTTAGCTTCTGGTCGCTCCCAAGTTCTCCAAGAAGTTACTTTGGCATTACTGCGCCACCCAGAATATTGGGTATATGGTGCAGCTAGCAGCCAGCAAACAGGATTAGATGCGGCTGAAGCCAAATTCAATCAGTTATCTCTGGCAGAAAGAAGCAAATTTAGCGAAGAGACTTTATCTAATTTTAGCGGTCAAATTCGTCAAGGTACTGCTAAATCTGATCGAGGCGGCGAGTTAGTGGAAACTGGAATGCCCAGCGAATATATTATCATCACAATTTTAGCTGGCGCTGAAGGGAAGCTGTCATTACCTACCATCAACTCTTCCGATGATTTGGGCAAAGCCTTGCGGGAAATTGGCGGAATTTCTAGCGATAAGTTATTGGCTATCGAAGTACTCTGGACACCACAAGCCGAAGGAGATACTCTGACAACTGATGATATTTTAGCCGCCTATCCTGACCTAAAATTGGTGTAAGGTATAGCAGTTGATAGTTGATATAGCAATC
>DOIX01000113.1:0-4872 GCA_003511885.1 Cyanobacteria bacterium UBA11153 | reverse complement strand
GTTGATGGTTGATAGTTGATAGTGGACAGTTACTCAGATTACCTGGCTGTCCATTGTCCACTGTTTAGGCAATAATTTCTGTCAATACCGATTACTTCAGAAAATCTCATCAAATTTAGCCCGCACAGCCTGAATATCTTGCCACATCAACCACTTTGGACTTCCTGGCTCTCGCGAGGGATTTCTCAATAAATAAGCAGGATGTAAAATTGGCATACACAAACGTCCTTGCCATTCCATCCAAGTACCGCGAATTTTTGTAATACCGCGATTATCTTCTAATAATCCTTTGACGGCTGTCCCGCCCGTAAGTAAAATAATTTTGGGATCTACTAAGCGAATTTGTTCTAATAAATAAGGCCGACAAGCAGCAATTTCATCCCCAGTAGGGACGCGATTTTCCGGTGGACGGCACTTTACTATATTACATATATAAATATCGCGATCGCAATCTAATTTCACCGCAGCCAAAATCTTATCCAGTAAATGCCCAGCCTTCCCTACAAAAGGCAAGCCTGTCTCATCTTCATTTTGTCCCGGTCCTTCCCCGATAATCATAATTGGCGCATTCAAATTGCCCCTACCAACCACAGCCTTAGTGCGAGTTGCACTTAATCCACATCGCACACAACTATGGCAATGTCCGGCTAAAGATGCCATGCTATCGTAAGTACCAGGCGCAATGGGAATTTTCCCATGGGTGGGAATTAGTTTAATTTGAGATGGATTTTGTGTTGATGAAGTCCACTCTGACTGATTGAAAAGGTTAAGTTGTTCTCCATGAGACATAAATTTAAGCCTTTTAACTTTATCCAAATATAAAATATTGTTTGTAGTAGGCACTTTAGTGCCTCAAAAATCGATGAGAGGAAATAAGAAAGATTATTACAGTAGTTTCCGTTGTAATGGAGTACGGTTAATTAATACTCAAAATTTAAACAATTGGTTTGTTAATTTCTTTTACTGTATCTCATAAGAGCGGAAATCGCTGTAAATTTTGAAGTGAATCCCAATTAGGTACACAATCGGCTAAAGGTCACTAGCCCTCCTTTGGATTATTGTACCACGATCGCTGAAACAACGCAATCTCGTTAATTATTGATAATTATTTTTAATAATTTTAACGAAGTTAAGGGACTTTCAGGCTTCGGTCATTTGTTACGTTATGTAACGAAACTTTTTTTTGAGGTAGAGGGGGTAGGGGTGAGGGGAGAAGTCTGGAGTCTAAATTGGGACCTCCTGGACTGGAAAGCTTCAAATCTGGTTATATCGCTTTTGTTTGTAGTAGGCACTTCAGTGCCCCAAAAGCATATACTTCCAAGCACTCAAATCCTGACTGCGAACCTTTTTATACTACCGATGTCACCGGACTTAATAAGCTGTTAAGCGTCTAAAGTGGTTATTATGAAATCGTGAAATCGTTGTAGTGCGAGCGTCCTCGCTCGCGATGATATACAGTTTAAATGCGCAGCAGCTTATCAATGAAACAGGCACTTACAAAAATTTTTTCTCTCGGATAGATCCAAATTTAACTCCTCAACGTATACCTCTCTAGATTGACGATAAAGCGGCTAATTATTGTCGGTTGGATGAAAATCCAATAGACTGGCGCGGTGGTAAGGCGCTGAAGCGCTTACTACTAGGGGAATTGCGATCGCGAAACTTGCCTTGGGTATCGTCAATTGTACGCGCTTAGTTGAAAGGTTCCCAATGAAAAACATTCCATGGGCGACAGTTATGCCATTGCTAATGGTAACACTGTCTTGCACTCAGGCACAAGCTATTACGATTACTGAGATTAGTGATGCTGGGGAAACGCTCAACACAGCACAATTTTTCCCATCGGGTAGCCAGCCTTTAACTGCAATTTCTGGAAGACTTGATGGAGATGCCGATATCTTTAAAATCTTCCTCACTGGTGGTCAAACTTTTTCTGCTACAACCATCAATCTGGATACAATTATCGGTATTCCCAGGGATGATTTGTTAGGTTATCCAAATGATTTAATTCCAGATCCGCAGTTATTTCTGTTTGACGAATTCGGCAAGGGTATTTATGCCAATGACGATAGTTTTAGTTCAGCACAAGCTACCTTACCATCAGGCGGTTTTTCGCCAACCAAATCTGGCTTTTACTTTTTAGATATATCCAGTTCCGGTTACAATCCAGTTAGTATTGGTGGGAATATTTTCCCAACTCAACCGTCAGCTGAACTTTTCGGTTCAACTGGTACTGGTGGTGGTTTTCCTCTCAATAGATTTCAAGGTAATAGTGCTACGAGTGGACGATATACAATTGCTCTCACTGGAGTCCAAAGTACACCTATTCCCGAACCTTCCTCAATATTAGGTATCTTAGCCTTTGGCATTTTAGGCATAGTATCTCGGCGGAAAAGAGAGACTAGTGGCTAAGGGCTAGAGAATAGATTTTCTTTCCCTTGTATGGGGAAATTATGCGGACATAAGTCTCAAAGATCTAGTTCTTTTTTGGAGTCAAAAACATGGCAAAAATTATAATCGATTCACCTCAAAAATCGCAAAAATTTTTAATCGGAAAGCTTGCCTTATTCAAGGCTAACTCTAAAAACAGGATATTTCCAGTTTTCCTGGGATTGCTATTAATATTTGGATTTGGTGCGATCGCAATTAAAGCATCAGATCACGACGATGGGGAAGTAGATACAAAAGGACGGAATCTAAATTTAACAGATCTTTATGTCTTTCGGGAAAAAGATCAAAACCCCTCAGCCAAGGAAGACGATTTAATTTTCGTCATGAATACAAATCCTCGCTCCTTAGCCCGTCAACAGTATTATTTTAGCACCAGAGCGCGTTATGAATTTAACATAACTCGCGCCGCCAATAACGACGCTGCACCAACTGGAAAGCCTGATGTAACTCTCCGCTTTGAATTTGGTTCACCTAATAGCAATAAGGAACAAGAAATCAAAGTAACAGCGATTCGGGATGGCAATACAATTACCGCTACTGGTAAAACAACTCCCCTCGCGACTAATCCCAATAGTTCTCCGCAAATTAACCAAATATCTTTAGGAGGATCTAATCTAGCCGTTTTTGCTGGATTGCGAGAAGATCCCTTTTTCTTTGACGTTGAACAATATTTCAGAGTCCGTGCTGGCGCACTAGGCATCGGTCCCCAAGTAGGTTTTCGTCCAGCCGATCGAGCGGTTGATTTTGCTACAGGTTACAATGTCAATACTATCGTTGTCCGCGTGCCAGTTAAATTCTTACAAGGTGCGACTTCGGCGAAAACTTTTGATGTTTGGGAAACTGTTTCTGTACCAGGTACTAATGGTAAATTTAATCAAGTTGAGCGATTAGCACGTCCAGCAATTAATGAAGGATTGGTGGTAACTAATGATTTACTCAATGCTTTAAATAGTGTTGGTCCAGATTTTGAAGCTGCTGCTTTAGCAGGACAACAACCAGCAGCCAATATTGCTGGACCTATTGTGGCTGAAGCGAAAAACACCCTAATTAACCTGAGTTCGATATAAGCGATAAAGCTGAAATTCAGTCAGGTCAAAACCAGTCTCAATTATCAGGATTTACTGACATTAAATCTTGTCAACAAACTGCTCCAAAAATTTCAATTTTTAGAGATTTAGGTCTGATATTAAATTCTGATTAGAGATGAATTAAACGCTCAAACTTGACAAGTGCATTAAACCAGATTTTTCCAGTTTTAAGGAAGGCTTTTTGGCTTGAAAAGTATAAGCAATTAATCCAGCTACGACATTGACCAGAAAATTAATGATACTGCGGTGGCGTGAATGGGAGATTTGCGAGATATTTTTTAACTGGTCATTAACTGTTTCAATTATGGCTCTTTTTCTGAGCATTATTTTTTCCCATGACTCAATTAATTTATTTTTCATATTTCGCTTCAAGGGGGTGATTAATTTTAAGTTTTTTGACCAGAGTTCTGACCATAATTTCTGTTTAATATAGCCTTTATCTCCAAAAAGCCAACCCCAAAGGTTTTTGGTTAACTCAGGAACAGGTATTCGGTCATCTACATTACCAGGTGTAATTTTCAAAGCTAAAATATCTCCATGTTCATTAATAATTAAATGAAGCTTAAATCCAAAAAACCAACCGATAGAACTATTGCCCCAAGCCGCTAGTCCTTGAAATACCTTATTCCTTTTTGCACGTTTAGGATGACAAATTGGCAGACGTGTGCTATCAATAAAACTCAGTCCAGTTTTCTTTCCTTTACGGGAATTAAGATAGTAAGTTAACGGGATTAAGCTTGATGGCATTAATTCGACAAAGCGGCTATAACTAACCAAATTGGGGAAATCATTTTGATGATATTGAAAGATTTTTGTTAAATAATAATTCTTAAAGGTTCGATGAGCAGATTGATGAAAATAAATAATAATAGTCAAGATTTCACTTAAACACAATCGACTCGCGGGGGTATTTCTAATTGTTTGAACTGAACTGGTGATAAGTTTCTCGTTGAATTTGGGTTCAAAATCATGGCAAAAGTCGTCAATTTCACAAAACAATTCAGTGAGATTCATTAGTAATTTTCCTGCCAATACTATTAGAGTTAACTGCTTCCATTTTACTTGATTTGATCTCGATTTAATCGGATATTAGTTTAATCGGAAAGAAGTCAAATTACTTGATTTAGGCAAAGAAAATTAATTTTTATTTACAAAGATTTACATTATGAGTCATCTCCTCCCGGTTTGCGATCGCGCCACCTGAGATAATTAACAATTTTTGAGATTAAACAAAATGCTGTAAAGCTCTTGTTTACTGGCTTTCAGCTTCGGCTCTTTCGTCGAACTCAGGTCAAAATAACTCTCGCTCGCGGAAAATACCTCTCGCTCACGG
>DOIX01000206.1:5209-11585 GCA_003511885.1 Cyanobacteria bacterium UBA11153 | reverse complement strand
TACTCAAACATCGACTGGGAAAATCTGATTGAGGAAATAGGAGATATGGGACGAAGCGAACGGAGAAGCCTAAAGAGTAATTTGATTGTTATTATAACTCACTTACTCAAGTGGCAGTATCAACCAAATTTCCGCAGCGGTAGCTGGAAAGGTAGTATCGTTGAGCATCGCCGCCGGATTCGCGAATCATTAAAAGAATCTCCTAGTCTTAAGTCTTACTTTGAGGAAATATTAGCTGAATGCTATGGCGATGCGGTGAAACAAGCTATGGCAGAAACTATGCTGGCGGTAGAAATATTTCCGCAAATTTGTCCTTATAAATCTGTGGAAGTTTTGGATGATGATTTCTTGCCGCAATGAGGGTTACTATTGGAGATTTGTTAGCTTTACTCAAGTAAAACTGAATGGCAGCTATTACTGAGATCTTGCACCATTCTCAACAAGACATGAAAAACTAGATTTTTCAACGAATAGTCAAGGCTTTCAAGCTGCAATGCTCTCAATAAAGTATGGTTTTTGCGCTGGTGCAAGATCTGAGTATTAGACAGTGGTTAAAACCACTGATGGGCTGGCGGGCTGTCGCACTGGCGGAGGGGTTAAACTATCAATTGAAAATCAGGATAAAATCTTCAACTAAAATGTCTGAAACAATCATCTTTTGGCATCGCCGCGATTTAAGAATTACCGATAATGTCGGATTATCAGCCGCTCGCTATCACAGTCCCAAATTAATCGGGATATTCTGTCTGGATCCCAATATTTTAAATCGCGACGATATCGCTCCAGCCAGAGTAACCTATATGATAGGTTCCTTACAAGAATTGCAGGAAAGTTACCAGAAAGCAGGGAGTCAACTATTAATCCTATACGGTGAGCCTAGCCAAGCAATCCCTAAACTAGCCGCCGCACTAAACGCCAAAACTGTATACTGGAACTTAGATGTAGAACCCTATTCCAGAGAACGCGATCGCAAAGTCACAGCAGCCTTGCAAGAAAAAGGCATCGAATCTCATACTTCCTGGGATCAATTACTCCATCCACCGGGCACTATTCTCAGTCAATCCGGTTCTCCCTATACCGTTTATACTCCTTTCTGGAAAAACTGGATCCAACAGCCCAAAAGTTTAATCTTAGCCAAACCATCCCATCTGGAAGGATTAACACCAGAAGAAATAAACCTAGCTAAGGAAGCTGGAATAATCAATTTACCTACAGCTAAAGAATTAGGATATTATTGGCATAATCCTTTATTATTAGCCCCAGGAGAAACAGCAGCCCATCATCAGCTCATGGCATTTTGTAAATCTGGCCTAACAGAATATCAAGAAAAACGCAATTTACCAGGAATTGATGGCACATCCCAACTGAGCGCTGCCCTCAAGTTTGGGACAATCGGTATCCGGACAGTTTGGCATCATGCCACCTTTATTTATAACCAAACTCAGAGTGAAGAAACACGCAATAATATCCAAACATGGCAACAAGAATTAGCATGGCGAGAATTTTACCAACACGCTATGTATTTTTTCCCTGAATTAGCATCAGGTCCCTATCGCCAAACCTTTAAAGATTTTCCCTGGAATAATCACCCAGAACATTTCCAAGCCTGGTGTGAAGGAAAAACAGGTTATCCCATCGTAGATGCCGCCATGAGACAATTAAACCAAACCGGATGGATGCACAACCGCTGTCGGATGATAGTAGCCAGTTTTTTAACCAAAGACTTAATAATTAACTGGCAGTGCGGGGAAAAATATTTTATGCAGAAATTATATGATGGCGATCTAGCAGCCAATAATGGAGGATGGCAGTGGAGTGCATCATCTGGCATGGACCCAAAACCATTAAGGATATTCAACCCAGCCAGCCAAGCCCAAAAATTTGACCCAGACGCAAAATATATCCGACAATGGCTACCAGAACTAAAATCAGTGGAAGCAAAATACTTAATCGCAGGTACAATACCAGACAGCGGTATACTAGGGAAGAAGTGCGATCGCGCTTTTGGTCATTATCCCACCCCCATAGTAGACCACAGAAAACAGCAGCAGGAATTTAAACTTCGCTATGGGCAACTTCGTAGTTGACAATCTCCTAATGGCTAATGGTTAATCAGATGAGAGAATTAACAATCAAAACTCTTATTCCACTCCCCACTCCCCATTCCCCCTCACACCCCACAGCCCATATACTCTAACAAGCAGGATTGAGCCGTGCATCCTCTTGTCATCAATCTGCCAAGAGTAACCTTAGCGACATTAATTTGGCAGTATTTAGCTTAAAAGTTCAATTGTTCTGGAGAAAGAAGCAAAAGTGAAGATATTGGTAATTGGCAACGGAGGAAGGGAACATGCCCTCGCCTGGAAACTCTTAGAATCGAAACGGATTCAGCAGGTTGTCTGTATTCCTGGTAATGGTGGCACCGCTACATTACCTCGTTGCCAGAATCTTTCCCTACGGGTTGATGATTTTGAAGGAATGGCGCGCTTTGCTTTAGTCCATAATATTTCCTTGGCGGTTGTGGGACCAGAAATGCCCTTGGCGTTGGGCATCACTGACTACCTGAAAAGTAAAGGATTAATGGTATTTGGGCCAACTAAAGAAGGGGCACAGATTGAGGCAAGTAAATCTTGGGCAAAAAATTTAATGGAGTCGGCAGGAATACCCACTCCTAAGTTTGCCAAATTTACAGATGCTACTACAGCGATCGCATTCGTGCGAGAAAGAGGCGCACCCATTGTTGTCAAAGCAGATGGTTTGGCAGCGGGCAAAGGGGTAACGGTAGCAAATACCCTTGCAGAAGCCATCGCTGCTGTAGAATTTCTCTTCCAAAATAACTTTCATACCGTTATCGTCGAAGAATGGGTGACAGGAGAAGAAGTATCTGTTTTGGCATTGACAGATGGAGTAAGCGTCCGTATTTTACCGCCAGCACAGGATCATAAGCGGATTGGGGAAGGAGATACTGGCCCAAATACCGGAGGTATGGGCGCATTCGCTCCCGCCCCCCTAGTCACGCCACAATTGATGGCACGAATTGAGCAAGAAATCCTCCAACCCACAGTAGACGCTTTGCGGCAACGAGACATCGATTATCGCGGTATCCTCTATGCCGGATTGATGATTACCCCCCAAGGGAATCCCACCGTACTGGAATTTAATTGTCGCTTTGGCGATCCAGAAACACAAGCCATCCTGCCCCTACTGGAAACTCCCCTAGAGGATTTGATCCTAGCTTGCGTCCACAAGAAATTAAGTGACTTGCCACCAATTAGCTGGAAATCAGGCGCAGGAGCCTGTGTAGTCGCTGCAGCACAAGGGTATCCTGGCTCCTATAAAAAAGGTCATCCCATCTCCGGCATTACCCAAGCTCAGGAGAAAGGTACTATAGTATTCTCGGCTGGAACTAAACTCAAAGAACAACAACAAGTAACCGATGGCGGGCGCGTCTTATCGGTAGCAGCAACAGGAGATACCTTGGCAGGTGCGATCGCACAAGCTTATGCTGGGATTAATTCCATCGAGTTTGAAGGAATGTACTATCGTAAAGATATCGGCGATCGCGCTATTAAAACTAGCTCAATCCCGAATCAATAGCCCCTAATGCCGGGATGTGAGTTTTCAGTTTTGAGCTAAAACTTTTAATTCAAAATTCCCAACTCACCACTCAAAACTCACCACTCAAAACTTTTCCCCTAGCCCCTAACCCCTACCCCTTAACCCCTAACCCCTGTAAACTCACCTTGCTTTCCTTATTCAAAATCCTCAGAGAAATCATTGCCCGTTGGTGGTCCGAGTTTACACTCCAGACGCGATTAATGGCGGCGGCAACTTTAGCTGTCTCCTTATTCATGAGTGGCTTAACCTTTTGGGCGGTGAATACAATTCAACAGGATGCGAGAATCAATGATACTCGCTTCGGGAGAGATCTCGGTTTATTGTTAGCCACCAACGTCGCCCCCTTAATTGCAGAAGATAATCTCACAGAAGTCGCGAATTTTTCCAACCGCTTCTATCGCAGTACCTCCAGTGTCAGCTATATGCTATACGCTGACGAGGAGGGGAGTATTTTTTTTGGCATTCCCTTCTACCAACCAGAGGTTCATAATGCCCTTACCATTCAACGGCGGATTCAGCTTCCCGAAGATTTTGCCACCAATGCTGAATTGCCAATGGTGCGACAACATCTCACTCCAGATGGAGAAGTAACTGATGTCTTTGTCCCCCTTACCCATGAAGATAAATATCTCGGTGTTTTGGCGATTGGCATTAATCCCAATCCTACGGTAGTTGCCTCTTCTAATTTAACTAGGGATGTAACTATTGCTGTGTTTATTTCGATCTGGGTAATGGTGATTTTGGGTGCGGTATTTAACGCATTAGTCATTACTAAACCTATTCAGGAATTACTTAAAGGTGTCAAAAATATTGCCGCTGGTAACTTCAAACAGCGGATTGATTTGCCTCTGGGTGGAGAACTTGGAGAATTGATTTTTAGTTTCAATGAGATGGCAGAACGTTTAGAAAGGTATGAAGAGCAAAATATTGAGGAAATGACGGCTGAAAAAGCTAAACTAGAAACATTGGTTTCGACAATTGCTGATGGTGCTGTCTTATTAGATACTAACTTAAAAATAATTTTAGTCAATCCCACCGCCAGCCGCATTTTTGGTTGGGAGGGCAGTAATATTGTGGGAGAAACAGTTCTAGATCGTTTGCCAGTATCGGTGACGATGGAGCTAACTCGACCTCTCCATCGCATTGTGAAAGATATCCCTCAAGATTGGGAACGCGATTCCAAAGAAGGCGAAGAATTCCAAATTACTCTCGATAAACCAACTCCCCGCAGCGTCAGAATTCTCCTCACTAGGGTTTTGGATCAGTATCGCGAAAATATTAAGGGTATTGCTATGACGGTACAAGATATTACTCGCGAGGTGGAACTTAATAATGCTAAAAGTCAGTTTATTAGTAATGTTTCCCACGAATTAAGAACGCCTTTATTTAATATCAAGTCATTTATAGAAACCCTTGACGAATATGATGAGGATCTCACGAAAGAGGAACGTCAGGAGTTTCTCGATACAGCTATTCGCGAAACGGATCGTTTAACTCGTCTGGTTAACGATGTTCTCGATTTATCAAAACTTGAAGCTTGTCGAATTCATCACCTCGAAGCTCTAGATATTGGTCAACCCATCGAGCAAACCCTCCGCACTTATCAGTTAAATGCCCGCGATAAAGGTATTGAACTGATTCAGGAAATTGAAGCAACTTTACCATCAGTATTCGGAAATTATGATTTATTACTCCAAGTATTAGCTAACCTAGTTGGGAATTCGCTGAAATTCACAGAATCAGGTGGAAAAGTAGTAATTCGTGCCTATTTAATAGAAGAAAATATTCAGGATAACGATCGAGATTCTCAGAGAGAAAACCGCCGGGTAAGAATTGAAATTTCTGATACAGGAATTGGGATTGAACAAGAAAATCAAGAAGCTATTTTCGATCGCTTTTTCCGGGTTGAGAATCAAGTTCATACTCTAGAAGGTACGGGATTGGGACTTTCGATTGTCAGAAATATTATTGAGAAACATCACAGTAAAGTTAACTTAGTTAGTGAAATTGGAGTCGGTACAACTTTCTGGTTTGACTTGGAGGTATGTGAGGAAAAATTCAGATCCCACATATCAGAAGAAATGGTAATGTCTGAAACTCATTAACTTTATCTGATGTCGGATCGCAAATTAGAGAAACTACCATGTATCGAGCTGTAAGATCTATACTAGCTTTGGCTTTAACCGTAATTTTCGCGATCGCTCTCCCTGGTTGCGGCACTGCTAAACCAACTCTAGGAGTCGCTCCCAGCAAATACATCATTGCCAAAGCCCTCCAAAAACAAGTCTCTCAAACCCAACAGGAGCTAGCCCAACAGTTACAATCCCCACCTTCAGAATTTGCCATTACCCAAATAGCTCTCGAGCAACTCGAGCCCTTATATCTTGGCGATTTACCCGCTTACCGGATTCAGGGCACTTACCACTTAACTATCAAATTACCAAAACAACCCCTCACTGAAACTATCAACAGCTTCAATATCTACCTTCAGCGTCAAAAAGAAGGAAAAACCTGGCGTGTCGCCCTACCTCAATACATCAACAAGCATATCCTCAACAACTGGCGTACCTATCTTCTAGAGTGAATTGGAGAGCGCTTAGGTGAGGAGGAGAGAGTCGAAAATTCCTTTCCTTTTCCCCCGTACCTCATCTGGGCATCCTCTGTACTATCTAGGGCTTGCTGTATAAAGCTGAAACCTTGACGGCAATTAGCGAAAAGCATAGCAACCGCCAAGGCAATTACAGCGGTTTCCGCAGTA
>DOIX01000206.1:904-4925 GCA_003511885.1 Cyanobacteria bacterium UBA11153 | reverse complement strand
ATAAGAGCGGGAACCGCTGTAAGATAAGACATTCTACATTCCTCAAACCCTTGATTTTACAGCTTTCTTCCCCAGCCCCCCTAGCCCCTAGCCAATAGTCCCTAGCTATACCATGCCCCACCACCAAAGTGACAAAAATCACTAAAACTTATTCAGTATTATCACGGTATCTTTTCCCCACCGATCACAATCAAGATAGGGGAAAAGGTTCATATTAAAAGTATCAGATATTTATTTGTCCTTATGATGTCTACCGAAATACAAGAATTACCAGCTAATATCGAAGAAATGGTGGCAAAAATCTTAGTGAATCGCCAAATAACTAAGACTGAGCAGCTACGTCTCAAATTTGCGTTGCTTTATCAAGATGGATTGCATCAACAAGATCGCAGTTTGATTGATAGGGTATTTTATGGTATCCGTCACGGCTTGCTGAAAGTCATCGAATAATTGAATGAGATATGGAGATGTGCTAGGTGCTAAATTTTACCAATCGAACACCTAGCTGGCGCTCCTTGCATAAATATCCTTTACCTTGTATGATGAATGTTATGGCAATAACCCCTAGATATAGCGTCCTGAAGACAGGTTGACCATTCCCAAGCAACAGGTGTAGAGAATTAATAATTATTCATAAAAATTTGGATAACTAAATAATTTTTTGGGAAAAAAGACAGGAAAATATAGGGATAAATTTATCCCGTTAACAGATGCGAGACTTTGCCTCTAAGGGGTTGGAGGTAATGAGAAGATTATGATAAGCAAACATTTTTGTCCTTGCTGTGCTGGCACATTACTGCGGCACATATCCTGCCACAGGATTTACTGGTTTTGCCGCCACTGTTACCAAGAAATGCCTGTCATCGAAAATGCTGTAGATGCTCAATTGACGAGACAGCTTGGCATTCGCCAAGTTGCCGTGTCTCAGCGGTTATTACAGGGATGGGCAGAAGCCCAAAAGCTATTTGCTACTGGAGAAATGCTGGGATTGTACGATAGTTTGACACAGTTAGCCAACCATCACCATTTTCAGATATATCTGGAACAAGAGTGGCGGCGAATGGCGCTCCAGGAAGCACCGCTATCTGTGATTCTCTGCGATATTGACTTTTTCAGTAACTATTGCCATCTTTATGGAGAAGAAGCAGGCAATGAATTATTGGCAAAAGTCACTCAATCCATCGCTACTACTATCCATCGTCCTACAGATTTAGTTACTCCTTATGGTGGCAATAAATTTGCGATTATTTTGCCTGATACTAAAGCGGAAGTGGCACTGCGGGTAGCGGAGGCAATTCGCCTTGCGGGAAAAACTTTAGATGTTAAGCAAAATCATCTGGTTGTCAGCCATAACCTCACTCTGAGTCTGGGAGTGGCGAGCATGATTCCCTCTCATGAATATTCTCCGGCAATCCTGATTACGGCGGCAGATAAAGCCCTCAATCAGGCGAAAAGACAAGGAGGAAATTGCGTTATCTTTCATGAACAACTACTCCGGCAAACCCAACTATCAGAATCCCACGAAACTCTAGTATGGCGATAATATTTCGCGGCTAGTTGAAACTCCAATGTTGGATATAATTGGGAGAGACTGAAAATCCTCTCATCGAGTCTTTCTTGCCAATTTGGATTGCTATGATTCCTGCCATTTATACCATTCCCATCCAACACCTAGCGTCAGGCGATCGCAATTTCCTCCAAGTTTACCAATTTAGAGGCGCTCAACCTGGTAAAAAGGCTTACTTACAAGCTAATCTCCACGGTGCGGAAATTGTGGGGAATGCCGTTATTTACCAACTGATTGAGTTTCTCCGTAGTTTAGATGATACTCAGCTTGCTGGAGAAGTATGGCTGGTGCCAGTTTGCAATCCGATGGGGACAAATCAGCGATCGCATTTCTTTGCTACTGGGCGCTATAATCCTTATGATGGGCGAGATTGGAACCGGATTTTTTGGGATTATGAAAAAGAGGGCGAAGATTTAGCCACTTTTGCTCAATCTCAAATTAACTTACAACCAGAGCAAATCCGTCATAATTATTTAGCACGTATCCAATCTAGCTTTCAGCAACAATTAGGCAAAATTAATTCTCTTCGTGCCGTACCTTTTCGCGAATATTATCGATATCAACTCCAATCTCTCTGTTTAGATGCTAACTATGTTATTGATATTCATAGTTCCAGTAACCAAGCCATAGATTACCTCTACTGTTTCCACAGTCGAGAAGAAAGCGCTAAGGCTTTCCAACTGCCTTATGGGATTTTACTAAAAGAATACGCAGGCAATACCTTTGATGAAGCATTTTTGAAACCTTGGTTAGCTTTAGAGAAAAAATTGGCAGAATTGGGCAAATATATTCGCTTCGATTTAGAATCTTGGACGCTGGAATTAGGTGAGGGAATGGTAATGAATCCAGAATCTATCACTAAAGGAGTTATCGGGATCGAAAACTATCTTGCCTACCACGGTATGTTAACAATACCCGGTTTTCCCTTACCTGAGACAGGCTCTTTCTCAATCGACTTTATCAGCAAAAGCCAAATTCAAGAATACTATGCGCCAATGGGTGGTATGATTCAATCCAGAGTCGAGTTAGGGAGTGAAGTTCAAGCAGGTCAAGTATTATATCAGTTACTAGTTTTTCACAAAAATGGAGAACTGCCCACATTAATCGATATTTCGGCTGAAACGGATGGAGTAATCTTTAATCTTTCCACCAGCCAATCTGTTAATCAAGGTGAATATGTTCTCTCTATAATTAGCAATTAGGTGGCTATACCCCTCAATTTCACAAGGGGAACTTTGAGTCTATGCCGAATCAGCTCAAGTAAAGATTAAACTGCCGATCATTTCAACAGTATATTTTCCATTTGAAAAAAAATCGATCGAACTCTCTCAAGAAGCTCAAAAGCTTTCAAAACAGACTTTCTTAAAAGCGTAGCAGATTATTCCTCTAAACCCTTACCCCTTACCTTAAACATGGAAGAATTCGCCATTCAAAACGAACTGAAATATATTATAGATAGCCCCATAATTCCACCAGCAGACGCAAACTTCAAATCCGGCTTCGTTGCCATCATCGGACGACCGAATGTGGGAAAATCTACCTTAATGAATCAGTTAGTAGGGCAAAAAATAGCCATCACCTCACCAGTAGCCCAAACCACAAGGAATCGATTGCAGGGAATTCTCACTACCGCAGCCGCCCAAATAATTTTTGTCGATACACCAGGAATTCATAAGCCCCATCACCAACTAGGAAAAGTCATCGTCAAAAATGCCATAATTGCCATTAATTCCGTGGATGTAGTACTGTTTTTAGTGGATGGCTCCGTGCCATCAGGAGGAGGCGATAGATTTATTATCGATTTACTGACAAAAACTCAAACTCCGATTATTCTCGGTATCAATAAAGCCGACGCACAGCCCGATAAGTATCAACCCATCGATGATAGTTACTATCAACTCGCAGCCCCCCACAATTGGCAAATTACTAAATTTTCTGCCCTGACAGGAGAGGGCTTAACCGAATTACAACAACTATTAATCGATGGGTTAGAAACTGGCCCATATTATTATCCTCCCGATTTAGTTACCGATCAACCAGAACGTTTTATTATGGGGGAATTAATTCGAGAGCAAATTTTACTATTAACTCGCGAAGAAATTCCTCACTCTGTCGCTATCACCATTGACAAAGTTGAAGAAGATCCGAAAATTACACGGATTCTCGCTACCATCTACATTGAAAGAGATTCCCAAAAAGGGATTATCATTGGCAAAGGTGGTAGCATGTTAAAAACTATTGGCACTGCTGCCCGTCAACAAATCCAAAAATTAATCGCAGGTGACGTTTATTTAGAGTTATTTGTCAAGGTAGCACCTAAATGGCGACAATCTCGTTTGCAATTGGATGAGTTAGGCTATAGAGTAGAAGAATAAGATACAGGCTCCCAGTAGGGTGTGTGATGGGGCTTTGTGTTGGAGATGAGATTGAGATATATAGGGCTTGCTGTATAAG
>DOIX01000206.1:0-513 GCA_003511885.1 Cyanobacteria bacterium UBA11153 | reverse complement strand
TTTTTCAGCAAACCCTATATAGCGAGGGACTAGGGGCGAGGGGCGAGGGGCGAGGAAAGAAAGTGGGAAAATCAATAGTTTGCTGGAATTGAGAACGTTTTAACCGCCCTGGTGGTTGCTATAATTTTAACCAAACATAGTATAGCGCTAGACTGAGTTATGGTTGGAACAGTTGAAGCAGCGTATTTGCTGGGTATATCCTGCCAGAGAGTGCGGCAATTACTTAAGGCTGGGCGAATTGTAGGTGCATTGAAAGTGGGAAGATTTTGGCAGATTCCTTTATTTGATGGAATGCCTCAAGTTGAGGCAATGGAAAGAGGTACAAAAGGTACTTGGCGAAAATGACGGGAAGCTCCTGTTTGGATTATCCACATTTTTCTTGCTCGTACAGCAAGTCTACCGACATGAATACTTGTATATTTTCCTCTGGGCAGAGTTGCTTCTACCATGTCGCTAGTTTTATAGCAATAGACAAGGCAGTTAAGGCATCAATAGTGAGGGGAGGGTGAAGCA
>DOIX01000384.1:1004-3219 GCA_003511885.1 Cyanobacteria bacterium UBA11153 | reverse complement strand
TGACTTTTTTCGTGATAAGCTGCTGCGCATTTAAACCGGATATTTTCAAGTTAGGGAAAAAGTTATCAAACCTTCTCCCCAGCTCCCCTGCACCCCTGCTCCCCCTCATTCAAAACAGATAAATTAAATGCGTAACGGCTTAGTTCCCAAAATTGGGATCGTAATATCGATTTCTTGCCTAAGAAATTTGACCTGAAAATGCTGTAAAGCTCTTGTTTACTAGCTTTCAGCTTCGGCTCTTTCGTCGAACTCAGGTCATAAGAGGATGGTAGCCAAAAAGCAACAGGTGCGAGCTATTCTCAGAATTCCGTTTCCCGCTATAATTAGAGGTTATATCCAGGAAGGAAGCAGCAGTGGCTCATTTGTTGATGGTGTATCTCTCGATCGCAACTATAATTTCAAGTTGCGATCGCTAGAGGTAATCTTTTTTAATAATTTTTGCGGAGGGTGTTGTGAGTAAGGTAATTGAAATTACAGAGAGTGAGTTTGAAACACAAGTCTTAAAAGCTGAAGAGCCAGTGCTGGTGTACTTCTGGGCAAGTTGGTGCGGTCCGTGTCGCCTGGTATCGCCATCTGTAGCAGCTATCGCCGATAATTATTGCGATCGCATGAAAACAATCAAAATGGAGGTGGATCCTAATCCCACTACGGTAAAGAAGTATCGCGTTGAAGGTGTCCCTTTTCTCCTCCTCTTTAAGAATGGGGAGGTTGTAACTTCTCATGAGGGAGCTATTACTAAACAAAAGTTAGAGGCTATGTTAGATACTAATCTATAGTTGGTTATTGGTGGTTGGTTATTGGCTGTTGGTGATTTGTTGTTGGTGATTTGTTGTTGGTTATTATTTGTTTATTAAGGGAACCGAATCATATTTAAAAAAAATAAAAAATGCAATTTTCTCAAAGACTAAAATCTCTAAAAACTAATGTTTTTGCTGATATGGATCGGGCTAAATCTAAAGCTAGATCTGCTGGAAAAGAAATTATCGATTTATCATTGGGTTCCTCTGATTTACCCGCGTCTGAACATGTAATAGCTGCAATTGAAGCATCGTTATCCGATCCCAAATCTCATGGTTATTTGTTATTTAATGGGACTCAAAATTTTCGTCAAGTTGTGGCAGATTGGTATAGCAAAAGATTTGGTATTACTGTGGATCCAGAAACAGAAATATTGCCTTTAATTGGTTCTCAAGAAGGTACGGCTCATTTACCTTTAGCGATATTAAATCCAGGAGATTATGCCCTATTACTAGATCCAGGTTATCCTTCTCATGCAGGTGGGGTTTACTTGGCTAGCGGTCAAATTTATCCCATGCCTTTGCTTGCCGAAAATAACTTTTTACCAATATTTGAAGATATCCCAAAATCTGTAGTAGCTCAAGCACGGATGATGGTATTGAGCTATCCTCACAATCCTACCACTGCGATCGCGCCCCTATCCTTTTTCCAAGAAGCCGTCGCCTTTTGCCGCCAACATAACCTAGTTTTAGTTCACGATTTCCCCTACGCTGACTTAATCTTCCCCCAATCTCCACTCCCCACTCCCCAGGAGGGCATCCGCTCTTCCACCCCCTCAATTTTACAAGCCGACACCAATAAAGAAATCTCTATTGAATTTTTTACTTTCTCCAAGTCCTATAATATGGGAGGCTTTCGCATCGGTTACGCCATCGGGAATCCTGAATTAATTAAGGCTTTGCGGCAAGTCAAGGCCGTGGTAGATTTTAACCAGTATCGGGGAATTTTAAACGGTGCGATCGCAGCACTCACGGGATCCCAAGATAGTGTCAAATCCATGGTTGCTACTTTCCAAAAGCGGCGGGATATTTTTGTGGGGGCATTAAACCGGATTGGTTGGCAAGTTTCCCTGCCAGTTGCCACGATGTATGTTTGGGCAAAATTACCTCAACCTTGGCAAAAAAATTCAGTTAAATTCTGTCTTGACTTGGTTGAAGCAACTGGAGTCGCAGCCGCACCAGGCTCTGGATTTGGTAAAGCTGGGGAAGGATATGTTAGGTTTGCCTTAGTTCAGGAGCCTGATGTGTTAGAAATAGCAGTAGAAAGAATTAGAGATTTTTTGTATTCTTGAGGTATGCCCATTCTCTCACCATCAAATGTGTAGCAGTTGACAGTTGACAATTATTTGATTGGGAGCAAACTAGGGCTTGCTGTATAAGTCATTAACCTTGACAACAATTAGCTTCGAGTGCTGTCT
>DOIX01000384.1:0-791 GCA_003511885.1 Cyanobacteria bacterium UBA11153 | reverse complement strand
AGTACCAGGAATAAGAGTTACACCCCACACCCCATCCTCACGAAAAGACTTTTTCAGCAAACCCAAACTATTGATGAGGCAAGGGTACAAGGCTCTCTTGATAATGTTATATCGTCCTTGTTTGTAGTAAGCGCTTTAGCGCATCAAAAGCCCATTATGTCAGACACTAAACCCGACGTGGCGGTTGCGATAAAACAGGATTAGTTCCTTGATATTAAGGCAATTAATCCATCAACTTTACCCTCTAATTCTTGTCTGTTAACCAACCCTTCTAACCACCTTTGAGGAATATTACTGTAACCAAACTTTGCACCTAAAAGTGCCCCAGCAACAGCCGCGTTAGTATCTGCATCTCCTCCTTCATGAATAATCGGCAAAATCCCATCAAGGTTAGTAACTTATACTGGTAGTTATTCTATTTCTCAAGGAGGACATTTATTAAATCCACAGACACGTACTACCTCCATGAGTCTATAAGTGCAACGGAAGACCCATTTTTTCTGATGCGATGCCTGCAGCAGACTTCACCATCACGATTACTCATAATCGGTAAAGGATCAACCCGGAAGTGCTAGATCCGAGCGATTTTGAGAAATATTTGTTTTGATTCTAGAGTATTTTCCGCTCATTGAAATGTAAGGAATGTAACTTTATGTTACCAAGATCGAATCATCCCCTCTTGGTTAATTCATGGGTAACTCTAATCCTACAGTGTAGTTATAGCAATCCTCAATCATTTGTGGCAATGCCTGAAAACTGCGATCCTTGCTCTGACTGGGTTTCAAGCCGCG
>DOIX01000254.1:4961-11181 GCA_003511885.1 Cyanobacteria bacterium UBA11153 | reverse complement strand
TCCATTGTCAACTGTCCACTGCTATATCGCCAAAAAATAAACCCTTAACTCCAACCTACTGTCTTCACAGAATCTTCATCTTAGGGTTAGCTGAATGATTATAGTTGAGCTAGTATTAATTCATACCAATTTTCTAAATCCCTGCTACAATTCCAATTCTAGCTCCCCCTTTAATCCTGCTACAATTCCAATTCTAGCCCCCCTTAATAAGCAGGGCTGTTTCAAGAAAAAAATTTGATCGAGCTAAAACCAGACTGGGAGAGGGTTTTTCACCATAAATCTTAATAAAATAAAATTAGGGATTAATTATTATGAAAAATCCTCTTTCTCCCTTTCTCCCCTGCCCCCTGCTCCCCAATTTCTCAACCGAGAATGAAACAGCCCTGCCTTAATAAGGGGGGTTGGGGGGGTCAATATTTAGCCCTATTGAAGGAAATAGGTATAAATCAAGATTTGTCCCCACTAGAATTAAAGATCATGCCAAAACTAATCCCCCACCTTGGCAGCATCAGCGGTATTGCATTCATCTATATAACAACTATCAATCCCGCTGCTGCTCAAGTAATACCAGATAATACGCTTCCAGTAAATTCCCAAGTAACGGGATGTCCAGTTTGCACGATTGATGGCGGTACAGTCCATGGAGTGAATCTCTTCCATAGTTTTACAGAATTTTCTGTCCCAACTGGTGGTGAAGCATTTTTTAATAATGCTGTAGAGATTAATAATATTTTTTATCGGATTACAGGTAATTCAATTTCTAATATTGATGGATTGATTCGAGCAAATGGTACAGCAAATCTGTTTATCATCAATCCCAATGGGATTATTTTTGGACCTAATGCCCAATTGCAGATTGGCGGGGATTTTTTTGCTTCTACAGCCGATAGTTTAAAATTTTCTGATGGCAGTGAATTTAGTGCCACCAATCCGGAAGCACCGCCGTTATTAACAGTTAATGTCACTCCCGGATTGCAGTATGGAAGCCCACCTGTTGGAAATATTGAGAATGCTGGGAATTTAGCGCTAAAAACTGGACAAACCCTGGGTTTATATGGAAATCAAGTCACCACGACAGGTAATTTGACTGCACCTGGCGGCACAGTGATGGTGTTAGGAGAAAAGATTGGTTTATTTGGTAATACTCAGATTGATGTTTCTTCAGAAAATGGTGGAGGTACAGTATTAATTGGTGGTGGATTTCAGGGTGAAAGTGATGTGCCGACTGCGGCGAGAACTTTTGTAGATTCGGGGGTGACAATTAATGCCGATGCTACTTCCTCTAACCCCCCCTTATCAAGTGGGGGAAGCGGTACAGATGCTACCCCCCCTAACCCCCCCTTATCAAGGGGGGGGAGTCCTGATTCTCCCTTATCAAGTGGGGGAAGTGGAAATGGTGGGAATGTAGTTATTTGGGCAGATGAAGTAACCGGATTTTATGGGAATATTAGCGCACGAGGGGGAATTAATGGAGGGAATGGTGGGTTAGTAGAAGTATCGGGTAAGGAACATTTGATATTTCGTGGAACAGTAGATACCAGTGCCGCCAATGGGTTATGGGGGACATTATTACTCGATCCTACTGATATTATTATTGCCAATGGTTCTGGTGATAGTGCGGCAGATGGTACAGATACCTTTGCGGGGAATAATTCTGGGGTAGCAGGTAGTATTTTGAGTGCGCCGTTGAGTGCGATTAATGATGCCGCACCGACAACTATTTATGAGTCAGAGTTGGAGGGGTTGGCGGGGGATACGAATATTATTTTACAGGCGACTAATGATATTCAGATTGAAGATTTAGTTGATAATAATTTAGATTTTGCTCCTGGGAGTGGAGAGATTAAATTTACTGCCGATGCGGATAGTGATGGGGTGGGTGCGGTGGTGATGGTGGATAGTTTGGGGGATACTATTAATACTAATGGGCGGGATATTACGATTACTGGTGCGAGTTTGACTTTGGGGAATATTAATACTTCTTTTACTCTTGGAGAGAGTGGAGCGATCGCGCTATCCGCTACAAACGGTAGTATCAGTGTAGAAAACTTCTATACGGGCAATTCTATTAATGATGGAGGTGCGATTAGCCTGGATGCTAGTGGCAGTATTACGACAGGAAGCATAGATTCCTCCTCTTCACTCAATGGAGGAGCGATTACTTTAAGGGCAGATGGTAATATCACTACCAACGGTTCTTTGAACTCTAGCTCGTCCTCTTTTTCTGGCACAGCAGGTGAGGGGGGAAATATTAGCCTAGTGACGACTAATGGCGACCTCTCTAACTCTGGCGAATTGAACTCTAGCTCGTCCTCTCTTGATGGCACAGCAGGTGAGGGGGGAAATATTAGCCTAGTGACGACTAATGGCGACCTCTTTAACTCTGGCGAATTGAACTCTAGCTCGTCCTCTTTTTCTGGCACAGCAGGTGAGGGGGGAAATATTAGCCTAGTGACGACTAATGGCGACCTCACTAACTCTGGCTACTTGAACTCTAGCTCGTACTCTATTTTTGGGACAGGGGGAAATGGGGGAAATATTATTCTGGAGACGACGAATGGAAACCTCTCTAACTCTGGCTACTTGAACTCTAGCTCGTTCTCTCTTTCTGACACAGCGGGTGAGGGGGGAAATATTAGCCTAGTGACGACTAATGGCGACCTCACTAACTCTGGCAACTTGAACTCTAGCTCGCTCTCTAATTATGGCACAGTAGGTGAGGGGGGAAATATTAGCCTAGTGACGACTAATGGCGACCTCACTAACTCTGGCTACTTCGACTCTAGCTCGTCCTCTTTTTCTGTCACAGCAGGTGAGGGGGGAAATATTAGCCTAGTGACGACTAATGGGGACCTCTCTAACTCTCGCTACTTGAACTCTAGCTCGTACTCTTTTTTTGGCACAGCAGGTGAGGGGGGAAATATTAGCCTAGTAGCGACTGATGGCGACCTCACCAACTCTGGCTACTTTGACTCTATCTCGTACTCTTTTTATGGCACAGCAGGTGAGGGGGGAAATATTAGCCTAGTAGCGACTGATGGCGACCTCTCTAACTCTGGCAACTTCTACTCTTTCTCGTACTCTGATTCTGGCACAGCGGGAAATGGGGGAGCGATTTTCCTTTCTGCCAGCCGTGGAAGTATCATCGGAAATTCACTCCTATCTTCCTTCGCCCTCTCTAAGGACAAAATAGCAGGAAGCGGTAGCGGTGGAAACGTTACCCTAGAAGCTCTTGACAGGATCGAGAACCTAGAAATCTTAACCCTATCTTCTGCCAATCAAGCTGGAGATGTTGCCATCAATGGATTTGGAGATTTATCCATTAATAATACCCGCATCCTTACTAGCAAGCAGGTGGAAGTATCAGTCCCATTTTTCGGAACCATAACCTTAGAAGTTGGTGCTGAAGGACAATCGGGCGATGTCAATATCACCAGTTTAGGCAATCTCACCTTTAATGATACTTCCATTCAAAGTGACACTAAAGGCCCCGATAATGCGGGAAATGTGAGGATTATCAGCCCCGGTCTAATTACATTCGATCGTAGTCAAATTATCAGTAATACCAGCAACAGCGGCGATGCCGGAAATATCGCCATTGATGCCGGAGTCGGCATCGCATTCCAAGGTTTATATTCCTACCAAAACCAACCTCAACGGGGTGGACTATTTGCCGGAACAACTAACTCTGGCAATGCCGGAAAAATTACCCTCACCACTCCAGAATTAACCTTACAAAATGGTGCGAATGTCGCCACTACCACCACAAGTTCTGGCAACGCCGGAGATATTGAGCTGAACAATGGACAAAATCTCAATGTTAACCTAGCAGCAGGAACATCAATTTCTGCCTCTACTTCTAATCTGGGAATTGGTGGAAACTTAACAATTAAAGCCCCCAACTCCATCACAATTAATGGAGAAGGCAAATTATCTACAGAAACCTCCGGTACAGGAAATGCTGGCAAACTTGACATTATTAGCAATAATATAGATATCCAACAAAGCCAACTTTCTACCTCAACTACAGGGAGTGGCAATGCTGGTGATATCAAGATAGATACTTCTACCTTAACTATTGCCAGAGGTGCAAAAGTTTTTGCCCTAACTAACGGTAGTGGCGATAGTGGTACAATTACAGTTAATGCCGATAATTCTGTAAATCTGGGGATTGGTGTCGATGATTTTTCTTCTGTTTTGTCTGTCGAAACTACTAATGCTGGTAAAGCAGGAGACGTTATCATTAATACTCCCAATTTAACCCTCTCCGATACTGCCAGAATTACTGCTACTGCTACTAATACCGCCACTAATACTGAAGGTGGTGGCAGTATTACTTTAAATTCTTCTAATATGCACTTAGCCGGAATTGTCGGTGTCTTTGCCGAAACTGAAGGACAAACTCCTGCTGGTACTTTAACTCTCTCACCTTATCAGAATCAAGCTAACTTAAATATTAATTTAGCACCCCAATCTCAAGTATCTGCTTCAACTTCTGGTAGTGGGAAAGGTGGTGATTTAATTATTAGTGCCCCAGAATCAATTAATATTAGCGGACAAGGAAGGTTAGCTGTAGAAAGTCGCAGTACAGGTGATGCTGGTAATATAGTGGTGAATACTCCTAAATTTACCCTAACTGATGGGGTAGAATTATCTGCTGCTGCTACTAGTAGTGGTAAGGCTGGGGCAGTACTAGTTAATTCACAAGAGTTGACTTTAGATAACAATGCAGAAATATTGGCATCGAATGTATTTAGTGGCAGTGAGGGTATTGTTTTATCAGGTGTCAATACTTTGAGGGTTAATAATCATAGTGCGATTTCCGCTTCGACTCAAACTGGTGTGGCAGGTAGTTTAACTATTAATGCTAATTCTACTCCGGCTCATTCTGTGGAAGTGAGTGGAAATAGTCGTCTATCGGTTGCGGCTACCGGAGAAGGTGGAAAAGCTGGGGGTGTAAGGATTAATGCTCAAGAGTTAAGATTGAGTGATGGTGGGCAAATTTCCGCTTCTAATATTTCTGGTATTAGCGAAGATATTACTCTGGAAGGCTTACAGAATTTAACTGTGAATAACAGTCTCATTTCTGCCTCTACTGAAAGAGGTACAGCAGGAAGCTTAACTGTTAATGCTGATAACTCTATCTCCTTAACAGGAGAAGGTGGTTTATCTGTTGCAGCTACCAATGGCGGTACAGCAGGTAATTTAACTGTGAATACCAGACAAATGTTTGTGACTGATGGGGCAAGAGTTACTGTTAGCAGTCCTTCGGGAGAGGCTGGAAATCTCACAGTCAGGGCAAATTCTATTGTCTTAGATAATGGTAAACTTACCGCTGAAACTGGAGCTAGTCAAGATGAGGGAGGTGGGGCGAATATTAACTTACAAGGTTTAGATACTTTGGTGATGCAAAATGAAAGTCTGATTTCTGCTAAAGCCACGGGTGATGCTAATGGTGGTAATATTAATATTGATACGGAATTCCTGATTGCTTTACCTCCCGCAGGCAGTAACGGTAGCGATATTATTGCTAGTGCTTTTGGCGGTGATGGCGGAAGGATTAATATTACCAGTCAAGGTATTTTTGGAATTGAAGAGCGTCGGGCTATTTCCGGGAATCGTACTAATGATATTGATGCAAGTTCGGAATTTGGTAATCCCGGTGAGGTAAGATTAAATGTATCTCTCGATCCTTCAAGAGGATTGGTAAAATTATTATCAGATATTGTCGATGTTACGAAGATAGAACATAATCTTTGTAAAGCTTCTCAAGGTAGTTCGTTTGTGGTAACGGGGCGAGGTGGTTTACCTCCTACACCATTTGAAGCTATTGAGGGAAATAATCCTTGGGAAGATTGGCGGATTGGTGCTGAAAGTGAGCTAGTTGAGTCGAGATTCTCTGAGGGATTTAGGAGTAATAATGAAAGAATTACTGATGGTAAACCCAAGGTAATTATGGAGGCTCAAGGTTGGTATAAGGATGGTAATGGGAATATGATTTTGATAGAGAATCCGACTGAGGTAACTCCTCATGGGAGTTGGTTGAGTGCAGCTAATTGTCATTAGGGATAAAATTGATATTTACTGACTAGAAGGGTGCTGTATTTGTCAATTGTCCGATAGTGGCAAACCTAACCCCCCAACCCCCTTCCCTGCGAGGGAAGGGGGAGCAAGATTAGGGAAAGGGGAGCAAGATTTCCGGCTCCCCTCTCCTTGCAGG
>DOIX01000254.1:2155-4741 GCA_003511885.1 Cyanobacteria bacterium UBA11153 | reverse complement strand
AGGGGCTGGGGGAGAGGTCAAACATATAATAGGGGTAATCAATCTGGATTTGGTATACTTCAATTACCAACTACCCCCATTAAAATTAATCGACGCTTAATCATCTCCCTCACTAATATCTCGCTTCAAAGGACGCTTGTACGTAAACTTAAAAGTATCCCCACTATCGATTACTCGCCGCATTTCGTCATAGAGGGGATAGTTACCTACTCCACTCAAACTTACCCAACCTCGCGTGCGAGTTAAGGCGACAAATAACTGATTTCGCAAACTCACATCACTCTCATTTCTCGCCACTTGATCCAAACCAACTACATATACCATATCTGCTTCATTTCCTTTCGCACGAGGAACGCGAGATACTGTTACTCCACCTTCCATCCAGAAACGATCTGGGTCATAATTAGGATATTGTGGCCTTAATTCATTCAATTCCAAAGCTGTAGGAATATAGATATTAATGTCTTGCTCGATTAAAAAAGCAGCCACATGATTTTCTAATTCCATTGCTTCGTAAGTAGAACCCAAAATTATTACTAGAATATCGCGACTGGGTTTGAGATCGTCCTGAACTAAATTATGGAGAATTTTATCAGAGAGAGCCGTTAATTCTTCTTGACGAGAACTATAGGTTTCTAACTCTAATAGTGGTGCTTGCCATAATTTTTCGATGGGATTTAAGGAATTTTCTGGGGGACGATGGAGGGTAATTTGTTGTCCGGGAATAAATTTGCCTGTCACTTGATAACCAATCCGTTCCCAATCTTGCTTTCTGGTAATGCCAGTGAGCATTCCATCGGGACGTAATAATCCCATTCCAATCCCATGGGCGGCTGTCAGAATTGAACCGGGAGTGCGGTAGCAGCGGCGCATAATTTCTGATTTTTTAATTCCGCCACTGTATTGGGTTCCTTGAGATAATAGTTTGCTCAAATCATCGCCAAATAATTCTTTGGTAGTGGGAATTTTGAGAGTATCTAAACTTTGAGCTTCATCATAAGCCCAAATCAGTCTGCGAGTTTGCGGATCTTCGGGATCTACTGGTTTCAATGCTTGATAAGCCATCCAGTAAATTGCTTGTTTATCTTGATATTTTAGCTCGTCTTCGGCTAATAAGTCTTGTCCTTCATCAATGAGAATTGCGTCAAAAACTGGTTGAATGACAATTTCTTCAGATAGCCGCTTACAAAGTTCTGCTAGTCCTCGGTTGGGTTGTCTTTGTAAGGTATCTCTTACAGATTTAGGACGGACACCGTTTAATTCGCAAATTGTTCCGTATAAGCCTGGTTTTTCTTTATCTCCCCAAGCATGAAGAATGCGTAATTTGGAATTAGTTTGGGGATTGTATTCAAGTTCTCCATGACTAAAGCGACGGAGCCATTTATCTACTAAACTAATGGTTAAATCGTAGAGGGTACGGGTGAAAAATACTAAAGCAATATCCCATTCTGGATGTTTGAGGTGCATGTGGGCTGCTTTCTGACATAGTAAAACAGTTTTTCCCGAACCTGCTATCCCTCGCAGCCTTTGAAATCCAGGGGGAATTTCTTTACCAATATGTTCTTGTTGGAGATCGAATTCATATAATTCTTCTGCACAAGCAGCGATAATGCTGGCACGATTTTTGGCTTCAGTAGAGCCAAAAGTACGCGGAGGTTTGCGCAAAACAGATTTGCCGCTAATTGCTCCAAGGAGTAACTGCCATTGCGTATCGTCTAAGTATTCTCCTGGAATTAAAGGTGCAGTTTGTTGAATCCGCTCTAAAAAACTAACCTTACCGAGTTGATCTTGAAAGATAATAGAAGGAATATTGGGGATTTGGTCGAATCCTCTTTGCTGCCATTCTTCTTGAGTAATGAGGGGAAGTGCAAGGATGGCTCTTCCGTTAACTTTACGCCAAATAGCAGGTTCGCGATCGCAAAATCCCATTAAAGATCTTAACTGAAGTTCAACTTGTTGAGCCGGATTGGCTCTGGCAGTGTCAAACTGTTGAAATTGCCACCCTTCTGGATTGATTTCCACAATCTGGTGCATCCTTACCGAGATTACCTCAATCGCAATCAAGCCGAAATCTCGATCCGCAATCAGGATATCTGGTTCCTTGCTAACTTCGCCCACCTTTGAGAAAATTGGATAGCGCCAGTAGCCAATACAGTTGCGATCGCTAAATGCACTTCTGGCCCCATCCCATACCTTCTCATCTCCAGCCTCTCCAGTGGCGATGATTGGCTCTGTGGTAATAAACTTACTACCACGCTCCATTTCCAAAACAGACATGTGGATTTATTCCTTTTTATATTTACATAGAAGGAGTGTTCCCAAATTGTCAGCCCAAATTCCCAGGGCAGTTAACTTTTTTGAGGAAACCCAATCCCCAAGCCTTGATAACAAAAGTTAATAATTCCCAATTAGCCTATTCAAATCCTTGCTATGAATTGCTTCTGGCATTTGAGGATCTCCTGAATACCCCAGCAACTGTCAGAAAAAGGGTTGTCATTGAGCGTAACAAGAGTTATTATGCCATCTCGATCTGAATATCCGATTAAGATCTAGATCCCAATCATTGTAAGCAACCCCGGTCTGAAG
>DOIX01000254.1:0-2055 GCA_003511885.1 Cyanobacteria bacterium UBA11153 | reverse complement strand
TACCGACCGATAACATTGGCGAAGCTAACTTTACCCAGAAATGGGCAGGAGACAACCATATCTCCACGGAGGGGCAACCATACCCCTCCAATCCCAAAAAAACGGTAGGCGAATAAATTCGCTGCCGCGCTTTCCTCTCCGGTCTAAAGACACGGAGTTTCCAGCGACGGAGGTATTCTGATGAAGGTCTCGATTTATCCATCTCCCTATCCACTCCGAAAAACCTTCGCGTAACAACGTCTCAGCATCCACGTTTTTCAAAGCGTGGAGAAGTCAACCCTCTCTCATCAATCAGTGAAAGAGACTACTGGTGCAGTGGAAGAAAACTTGACCGACTGCGGCCTAAACTATCTGATGTAAGCTCTCTGTCTGAGACACGAAAAAACGTTTTTAACCCAGACTGTGTAAAAATACAAGTAAAACCTTAATTTTGACGTTGAATGCTTAATCCCGGCGATGCCGAGATGTTAAATTTCCTGGAACAAATCCAGCTAGCTCGAAACGTGGCGGCTGGATTAAGGTGCTATCGTTTAAGAACAATGTGCCTGCACTTTGGCAGGTGGCTGAAATTAGATCAAATACAACTGCGCCAACTTGTTTTTTTGTCATATTGCCACGGTTTAGGCAAAATTGGTCTACCTGACTCTATTTTGCTCAATCCAGGTTCCTTAAGCGAAGAGGATTGGTCAAAGGTGCGAGAGTACCCGGAAATTTCCGCCCTCATCTGCAATCAACTCCCATTATTGAAAGAATTTGCGCCCCTAGTCAGGTGTCATCAAGAGAGAATTGATGGCACTGGCTATCCCGATGGGTTAAAAGGCGACAAAATACCCTTCATTGTCCAAGTCTTTCAGCTTGTGAATATTGCTGATGCGATTATCAGCAAGCGACTATTCCGCAACCGCGACGGAGCAGGAAGCGATCGCCGTTATTGGCAGAAGGCGGTTGAAGAGATTACGAAGGAAATGGAGGCAAAAGCTAGAGATCCTGAATTATGTGAGAAATTTTTTCGGTTTCTGGAACTTTTCTATCAGGGCGGCACTTGAATCACTCCTAACTACCGAACATCATATAATTCGTGAGTCTATGAGGTTGCTCTAAACGGCTAATTTTTGACCGAGTTGCTTGGCTTTTTGTTTAATTTTGTCAGGAAGTTGTATATCTTTTGGTTTAATCAAGCCAATCCAAATTACTCCAATCGGTTTGGCTCCCAACATTTTGGATAGGTACTTCAAACTTCCCATCGCTCCTGTTAATAATCTCCCCATCCATCCTGGTGCAGCACTAGAGGATACGAGGACAGATTTCTTCTGAATCTTGGGATTCCTTATCTGAGGTGTGGCTGCATCACTTGGCCAGTAACCATAACAAACACATCTTTCTAAGAATCGTTGTGTCAGGGCATTAATATTGCCAAAATTCACGGGTGCGCCAATCGCGAGAGAATTAGCACTTTCGATCTCTTGTAGAATTAAATCCATATCATCTGCCAGGATACATTTGCCTCGCTCTAAACCTGGCTCTGCCATACAGATACGGCAATTGGTGCAAAAATTGATATTTAGATCTTGAAGGTAAATCTTTTTGGTTTCGGCTCCCGCTGTCGCCGCTCCTTCCAGAATTTCTGTGATGGCGGAATCAATGATACCGTTTTTTCGGTAACTGCCAACAATACCAATTACTTTTTGATTTGTATTCATAGCTCTTCATATCCTTGTTAACGATAGGAATTGGCTATTTGATGTCACGGATAGGCAAAAAACGCGATCGCACTTCTCCCCTTCTCATCCACTCATATTATGACACAAGGCTTTTCTCTTGGCTTTTCTGGCGCTGAATATACTTTCAATTCTTAACAATGGGCAAGATTAGTTAACTTAAGTTGCTAGTTACAAATATTGACTGTTAGATCCCCCCTAGCCCCCTTAAAAAGGGGGAAAATAGATTCAAAGTCCCCCTTTTTAAGGGGGATTTAGGGAGATCGACAAGATCTAAACCCATAACTAGCAACTTGGGTTAGTTATAGCAACCAGCCACAGCGGTTAGGGCATAGAG
>DOIX01000094.1 GCA_003511885.1 Cyanobacteria bacterium UBA11153 | reverse complement strand
AGAATAAAGTTAAGGCTAGTGTTAAGGCAGTGATGCTGACACAGGAGAAGTCTTAAAAGTTGGTATGACCGATAATTTTAAGAGGCGCTTTGCAGACTATGTGACAGCACAAGGGCACACAGGAAGAAAACTAGAAATTGAAACCTATCTAGTCCCAACATCACAGAAAATACCACTAAAGACATTTGAAACGCATCTGCGGCAAAAACTAATCTCAGAGGGGCATAAGCTACCTTGGGACAATACAGGTGCGAGATTGGGATATCAAGGTAAAGGGATTCCTAGTTTTTTAACACCTGAGCAAAAAAAGCAAGGTCATTACTGGGAGGGCGATCGCTTAGTCCCTTCACCCCCAACTAAAATCGAGCTTCCAGAGCAGGGGCAAATCATCAAGTTGGATACTAAAAAATGGAGACAAGAAGTAAACTTTGGGAATACTAATCTAGTTTATATCCTGAAAGATTCTAGCACAGGTGAAGTATTAAAAGTTGGCAAGACTGATAATTTTAAGAGGCGCTTTGCAGACTATATGACAGCACAAGGGCACACAGGAAGAAAACTGGAAATTGAAACCTATCCAGTTCCAACATCAGAGAGAATACCATTAGAGACATTTGAAACGCATCTGCGGCAAAAACTAGTCTCCGAGGGGCATAAGCTACGTTGGGATAATACAGATTCGAGGTTAGGATACGAAGGGAGAGCGACTCCTGGCATTTTGAGTCCCCAGGAAAAAGAGGCAGGTTATCACTGGAATGGTGAAGTTTTAGGGAAAGAATAAGTTGGCACACTCAAAAAACAATCTATTATTAGAGTAATAAATCAAGATCGTAGTCACCATCATCCCAGTTTCAAAGGAGGTCATGTATGGAAATAAATAAAAATGAATCTATGTATAACATATCTGAAAAATTCTGGAATATTCTCGATAAAGCCGAAAAAAACCAAGAGAAACTGTATCAACTTCTTTATGCTCTTGAACGAGAAGAACTTATTAATTTTGAATCAGACTTTCTGAAAGCTAGAATGCAAATATGTTCTCAGCGTTTTGAAGATTCTCTTGGAAGAGGAAGATCGGAAGATACTATTCTGGATGTGAGCGAGTGGGTGATTAGCAGAGGAAAAGACTATTATTTTAAAATCTTAAAAACACCTGAACTGATTGCTCAAGATCTTCAATTATACTCAGAGGCAGAAGTTGTAACCGGAGTGGCAGGCGAGGTGTTTGAAGATAAATTTGATGATGAAATCAGATATTATGCTAAACCACCTGTGTAATATAGAGTCAAACATGAAGTTCAATCATTAATCAGATACCGGAGTGAACCAGGCTTCAACCAGAGCAAAAATCGGGAGTTGGCGCTGTGATTACCAAATCTACGTTTGTGCCCAAAAATTAGCCAGTTTGAATCTTAGCTTAACAACTCCCTCAAAAACACAAACTGGAAAGACGCAGGGCATACCGCCTTAGACATAGCCGGATTCGTGCCCGTAATTGGTGCAGTCGCCGACTTAGGCAACGCCGCTTGGTATGCCGCTGAAGGTGATTATGCCAACGCTGCATTATCAGGAATTTCCGCAATTCCTGGATTAGGAGATGCCGTTGGTGCAGTGGCGAAAGGGGGGAAAATTATTGCCAAAGTTGCCAAGGGGAATAAGTTACTAACTGGGGCGAGTAAGTTGTTGCCTAATGCGGGTAAATTGTTGGATAAAGGTGGGAAACTTATTAAGGGGAATAAGGTACTAACTGGTGCGAGTAAGTTGTTGCCTAATGCGGGGAAATTGTTGGAGAAAGGTGGGAAACTGATTAAAAATAATAAGTTAGTAGCTAATGCGAGTAAGTTATTGCCTAATGCAGGTAAATTGACTGACTTAGCGAAATTAACTAAGAAAATACCAGGGAAATTAGCTGAGGTAGTTAAGAAAATACCTTTACCGAATAAAGTGAAGAAACTGCTTAAAGGTGCGGTGAAATATGGAGTACCAGCAGCAGTACATGGGGTGAATGTAGCGGGATTTGTGGGTGGAATTTCAGCGGCACAGGAGTATGTTAAGAAAGGGGATTATGTCAATGCGGCTTTGTCTTTAGCTTCCGGTAGTTTGGGGTTAGGGCATACGGTTAAGAGTGCGGGTAAATTAGGGAAAGGGAAAATTAATGGGGTTGAGAATAAGGTTAAAAGTGGTGGGGGTAAATCCAATCGGGATTTACCTTTAACAGGGAAACAGAAAGAAATTCTGGAGAAAACTGCTAGTAAACGGGGTAGTGAATTAACACCAAAAGAACTCAATGCAGAAAGGGAGGTGGCTCGGAGAGCTAAACGCAAGCCTATCAATGATGGTCAGCATATCGAAGAGATTGAGCTGCCCAACAATCATGAACTGAAGAAGCAAAAAGATGGTACATGGTGTCGCTTTTCTGAACCACCAGGAGATTGTGGTCCGCAATTTGATCCTGATAAATCAGCAGATGCAAAAACTCCCGATAAAACACCAGAGGAAAGTGTTATCAGAGAAGCCGTTGATGCAATTGGCAAAAAACCTAATCAGGATTTACGAGAAGCTGCGCAATCGCTTCGTCAGGAAGGCATAGATGAATTTAACAAACTTGGTCTTGAAACCCCACAACAGCAGAGAGAATTAAGGAATGCTGGCATCAAAGCAGATAATCCAATATTAATTCCTACTAAGGAAGCCGCACTGGGAGCAAATGCTATCGCACAAGATGATTTAGCCTCAGCAAAGCGGAAACGTTGGACTAGCGAACATTATGCTTTTGGTTATTATTCTCCGGGTGATAAAGTAGTACGAGAGACACAAACAGGAAGCCCGCTGCCAGGAAGCATTTTCGTTGCCCAAGGAGGCAAGTATCAAGAATTAGTGGCAGAATTAAGAAAACTCGAGCAAGATACAGGTTTGACTCCTGCTGCTGTTGTCGGAGCAATGCAAAGCCTTATTCAAACAGGGCGGGTTCCTGAATCATTAGCAAAATATCCACAATACGAAGCGAAAGTTAAAGCTATTACTCGACTAATGTTAAATGTTGAGCCAGGAAGAGGATTGCCAGCAACTGTTACACTTCCGATTAATTTTGAGTTAATGAAGAAAGGACTAATTACTCCAGAAGAAGCATTCGTTAGTCTCAATACAATGTCTCCCCAAGGAATAACAAAAATAGCACATGAAGCCGATCAGGCTCTTGGATTTACCAGAGAAGGAAAATATAAAGAGCCAGCCAAACCGGAACAAGTAGAACCGTTACTGCAAAAAGAAAAAGAATGGTTGGTTCGTTATCTGTTATCATGTACTCAAGGAGAGAACCCCTTAATTAAGAATGAACAAGATTTAAAACAGGTATTGGACAATCTGCCAGATCTGCTTAAAGATGAGGCGAAAAAGTTTTTTATTCCGGAGGAATAGGGAAATATGGGTGACTTACGAATTGTGTTCAAAGGAGCGGACACTAACTACAAAATGGATCTTTTAGCTTGGCAGCAAAACTGGGAGTTTTACGACTTCCAGCCAAAAAACGAAATGCGCATGTACAAAGCTTGGAGAACTCGCGATGGTGAAACGACTATCCAATATATGGAGGATTATTACGCTTGCATTCATTACTTGACAATTGTAGGGAAAGATGGCGATGAGATTGCCCAAAAAATTAGATCGACTTTTGATTCTTATACCCTTGACGAACTTCTTGGGCGAGCGGCTCTAGCTAGGGATAAACGAGAATGTATTGGTGTTATTATCGCGCTGGCTGCGGCTTCACCTAAATTGTTCGAGCCAGAAATTTTCAGCGTCTTCGAGCGGATGTTCTCACATGAATCTCCAGAAGTTCGCGAAGCTACTTGCTTTGCAACTACCTACAGAGCTTGGCCTGAATTTAAGAAACCTCTGGAAAGATTAATTGAAAACGATCCCGATCTAGAAATGCGAGAATATGCTCAGGCTACTTTGCGAAGTTTGATGAAGCACTGTTGGCAAGAACAAGTCTGAGTAATTAACTTCTTTAGTAACCATTATCATAGTTCTAAAAGAAGTTATGTTTGCTCCGCTTCTCCACTTTGGACAAAAGAAAACGCCGCCACCACAGCATTTACCTTGGGAACAGCCGGATTAGGTGCAATGGCTAATGCTAGGGGTTTGGGGGGTTATTCAATAAGTCATAGACACAGAGAGCCATGAGATTAGTTTATCAAAATGAAGGACAATCAAGAAAGTTTGTTGTCACTGAGACGAGCGATCGGGAAATAACAGACCAGTTCATTGACTATGAAACAGGCTATCTTATTGTCGAAGAGATCGGAAAAATTGATGAATCAGCTCGTTCGTATTATTACACTCTGATCGAACCTAAAAGTGGAGAAATAATTGTACCGCAAGAAAGGATGAAACAAATTACTAAAGAAGAAAACGTAACAATAGATGAAGAGAATGGCTGGAAAATTATAACCATAAGAACCATCAATAAAAAAACTGGTTCAGAATTAATTCACGAAAAGCTTATTGAACTCTCAACGCAAAAACAAATAAGATCTAGCACCACAAGTGCTTTTAGTCCCAACCCAAGAAAAACTATTATTGATTCTTATCATGAAAGTAAAAAACAAGAACAAAAACATCAGGATTTTTGGAGTCAGGAGTATCCAAATAAAACATTTGAAGAGAAGCAAATATTCTGGGTAGAATACATATATCGCACAATGAGAATGCAAGGAGAGTCTGGTTACGACGAGTATGGTATTTTCAACCAAGCGTCCTATGAAGAATGGAAAGCACACGAACCGCAAATTGATCTAATGCTGGATTATGTAATTAGAACACTGCCTTTTGATCTCACTGAGGATGAAGTAAGATCGATAATAAATCAAAGAATTGATAGGTCTTAAAGAATTATGTCCCCGCAATTACTCCTCACATTCCTCCCCCCCGCCTCATTTTATCCCAACCCAATCCGCTCCTTTCTACAATACCTCCAAAAACACCCAAATTTTTCCCTAATTAATCTCCCAGATAACCTTTACACGGCCTCAGAAGCCCTAACCGAATCATACCAACCC
>DOIX01000217.1:3590-3787 GCA_003511885.1 Cyanobacteria bacterium UBA11153 | reverse complement strand
ATGGCAATGGTTTGATTCCCCACAAATAATTTATCAACTGTCAACTGTCAACTGCTATACAGGCAACGTTCCTGTCCGGAATATCAATATTCTTACTGTATGTATTACATGTATACAGCACTTTTTAAGTAAGCGATGTCACCAAAAATACATATATAGCAACCGCTTTGGCGGTTAAAACATTCTCAATTCTTCAA
>DOIX01000217.1:0-3164 GCA_003511885.1 Cyanobacteria bacterium UBA11153 | reverse complement strand
ACTGTCTTTAACGTACTGGTACAGAAACCAGCTTTTTGCCAAAATAATCCGGATCGAAATCTTCACCCTTGAAAAGGATGAATGGTGACAGGATAGAGACTCTGAGGATTCAGGCACTGCAGAAACAGGTAGTCCCCTGGTAGGTATCAATAAACTAAACAGCAATTATATATGTAAAAAGAGTTTATTGATAGTTAATTCATTCTCTGTCCGGAAAATAAACTACTTTTTTGTCAACATTTTTTGACGTACAAAGTGGTGGAATATTTCAGGATAAAGACTCCAGATGAATAGATTGACTAACAAGGAATATCCGGACGCACCAGAAGCCTTTGTGAAAAGGATAAGGATAGCAATTAAAGCGGAAAAATACTCTCTACAAATGAGAGTCTAATTTCTTCAGTCATCTTAGGTTGAAAGTTTGACCAACCCAGCGGACTCATGGCAAATAAGTTTGTGAAGTTTATGTGAAGATTATCCTGAAAAGCTTCATGATATCTACACATAAAAATACAGACAATCCTCATCCAAAATTGCTACAAATAAAGTAAACCGATTCCCATTAACCGAGCATCAATAGGAGAAAATCATGGCCTTAGATCCCCATCAATTTATGGCGACTATGGAGAAGCGCGTTGGCTTGACACCTGAAGACAAGACTCTGCTGAAAGAAAATGCAGATTGGGGTAAAGAAATTGCCTCAGAGATGTCAGATCGTTTTTATACCTACTTGGGTAACGATCCGGAAATGGATGCCATTATGAAGGCAAAAGAAGGACGTATGCACCGCCTGCGGGAAACTTTTGTCCAATGGTTTTACGAAATGTTTACTGGCATAGATAATTGGGGTGATAGCTATGCGGATCGTCGTTGGCGAATTGGTTTGGTTCACGTTCAGATTGGCATTGGGCCTCAGCACGTAGTTCCAGCCATGGCAACTGTGATTAATGCAGTTGGGGAACGGTTAAAAAATGATGGAAAAAATGAAGTTCTACGGGATGCTTTGAGTCGGATTTGCATGATCGACTTAGCATTTATTGAGCAGGCTTATGTTGAGGTAAGTTCCGCAGCAGTTCTCCAAGAAACTGGATGGTCAGAAGGTTTATTCCGTCGTCTGATTGCCACTGGTGCAGGTTCAATGTAATTGGCAAAATGCTCCTATAATTAGAGATTAAATTTATAGGAGTTTTGATCGTAATCTCAATCTAAACAAGAAAATTTCAGCAGGAGTAAAGTAATGGCAATCAATTCCGAAAAATTGGGGTATATCCTCAAAAATTTTGTGACAGGAACATCTGATGTTGAGGGAGCAGCAATGGTTACTCCAGATGGGTTACCATTAGCAGCTAGTTTACCTGGCGGTATGGACGACGAGCGGGTTTCTGCTATGTCTGCTGCTATGTTATCTTTAGGCGAACGGATTGGGAAAGAATTGGTTCGGGGATCCATAGATCGCATCTATGTTGAGGGGGATAAAGGCTTTAGTATTTTAACTAGTTGTGGTGAAGATGCTGTCTTTCTAGTTTTGGCGAGGAAAGAGGCAAAGCAAGGTGTTTTGATGTTAGAAATTAAGCGAGCATTAGGTGAACTAAAATCAGCTTTGGGATAAGTATGATCGGAGGGTAAAAAGTATTAACTTTCTTTGCTCCCTCCCAGCCTCCCCCTTGATAAGGGGGGAGGAGATTTAGTGAATTTTGGTGCTGTTTCATGGAAATAACCCCTTATATGGAGTCTCTAGTTGCCCAGTATCTAATTCTTTTATTTGTGGCGATCGATTTATTGCCAAGATCGATAATTACTCGTTAGATTTGGTAGGGTTGTTTCGAGCAAAAATTTATGAAAAAATTCCGTGTAGTTATTACTGGAACCGTCGGAGCGGGAAAGACTACTTTTGTCAAGACAGCTAGTGATATTGATGTGGTAGAAATAGAAAGGAATATCACGGAGGAAATGATATCTGTTAAGGAAAAAACCACTGTAGCTTTCGACTTTGGTAAACTAGTTCTCGGTGACAATATGGATCTCCATATCTACGGGACACCAGGTCAATCTCGCTTTGATTTCATGTGGGATATTTTGATTAAGGGAGCTGATTACTATATTCTGTTAGTGGCAGCTAATCAACCGAATGGTTTCCCTTATGCTCGGGAAATACTCAATTTTATGAACGAGCGGGTTCAAGTTCCTTTTATGATTGGGATGACGCATCTAGATTGTTCAAATGCCTTATCTCCAGAAGAGATTACAGAAAGTCTAGGGATCGCTAATGCTAAAAATTTACCACCAATTGTCGCTGTTAATCCCCATGTCAAAAATTCGGTTATTGAAGCCTTATCCGTTTTGATCGATCGCAAAGTTTAGCCATTGCCTGTTGGTATTTTAACTCAGTTCGTTGACTAATTCTTGCCTGGTTAATTTAATTACTTACTAATTCCCGGCAAGAATTATAATCTAAAACAATATTTTTTTGTTCTCTAATGACGTGGATACTGTCATTAATTTTCGCATTAATTGACAACCATGTTGAAAAATATATTAATTTATGTAAAAATAATGGACAATCTTTTTTTATCTAGTTAGGATAGAATCAATCGTATGATTATGTTATTTAAGCATCTACTTCAAAGAAAATAACGATTAATAATCTTCACGATCGATTAGCTAATCTAGCATAAAAAAGCCGAAAACAGAGGTATGTCTATGTCAGTTTCACCAAATCAAATCCGCCCACAACTAGGAGATTTCAGTAGCATTGTTTGTTTTAAAGCTGTGGTCGTTGGTGTAGAAGAAGCTCTTGGAGAAAAAGCCACCGCAATTGCTCTCATTTCTGCTGGTCGCCAGCGTGGTAAAAAGTTAGCTGAGGATCTGGGTTTAAGTAACAAGGGAGCGGAAATATCCCTAGAAGAAGTCTCCCTGAAAGTTGGTAGTATTTTAGGTAAAGAGGGGACTCGCTTGTGCATTATAGAGAAGATATAACGCGATGGTGAAACATATAAAGTCTATACCACTGAAACTGTTTGTTCAGCAGGTGAACTCCAAGGTTCATCCCGGCAATGCAGCTTTACAATGGGAGCTTTACAAGGATTTTTAGAGTCTTTTCTCTCTAAACGCCTGCGGGGAAAACAAATTGAATCAGTCTTGCGAGATGGCAAGTATGATGTTTT
>DOIX01000215.1:932-5790 GCA_003511885.1 Cyanobacteria bacterium UBA11153 | reverse complement strand
CTACTCAAAAGAATACGCTGTTGCAGAAATTGAAGAAAGAGGAAAGATTAATGACACAATTACCGACTATTTTGAATCGTCGCCAGCTTGAGGAACTTTTTCCTAATCCATATGATTCGCTGGGTCCATTTGATTCAATAGATGATGAGGAGATAGATGAACTAATAAAAGCAGAAAATGAAGGTAAAAAAGTCCGCGTCATTGGACGATACGCTCAAGTAAATGTCCAACAAAGACAAGACATACCTCCTCTATACATAGGTCATACAGCTGTGGATTTAGAAGATGGATCGGGAATCTTTATTTATCCTGGATGGCATCCTAACGCAATCAGATCACAGTCGGAAATTGCTCGATATGAAAATCAAAGAGTTGTGGTAGTCGGAACAGTTGTCCCAAAAATGCCTAAGAATCCCTCTTATCCTAATGCCGCCAGTCTAATCGGACCTTGCTTCTTGAGTATTGACTCTATTGAGATGGCGCGTTGATTTACTCAACTTAACCAAGAAAACAGCTATTCGTGGTGTTGTTGGTACAGTCACCACATCTACACCATCAAATTCATCAAGTTCCTCCGCATCATCGTTACCAAGTAACGATGGCTTAACTCCTGTGCCTGGGGAAACTCCTATACCGATGAATGAGGTTGATGGATTAAGATTTGTTCTCCAAAGTTTGCCTGCTGAAATTAAAGTGAAGTTGGGGGGTGAGGAGAACTATCTTCCTTTGGTAAATTATTATCCTCAGCTTGTAAATATTGCTCGGAAATTACAGCAGTTAAAGCCGGAACAGTTAGAGAAGATTGCACCTCTCAATCTGAAAGGGCTTTCTACAGATGAAGATATCGATCAGGCTATTGAAACCTATGATGTGGTGGTCATGAATGCGGTAGTAATTGAGGATGATGAAGAGGAAAATCCGAGAACAAATTCAACTCAATTGATTCAAACTATATGTGGACCAGATATTACACTCAATCTCGTAGCCGTTTTAGAAAGAGTACAAGCTGCATTTTACAGCTGGGAACCCGAACAAAAGGCAGAAGCTTGTAGAACCCTATATACTCCTGGGATCAGAGCAGAAGCCTGGGAGATCAAGGAGCTTTACCGTGGCAAGGATGGTAATAATCAGCGAAAATGGATTAGCGAATATCAACCAGAGTGTTCTACATATCTACACCCAAGATCGCTAGATTGCTCTATCTCAGTTCAAGTCGAAAGTCAATGTTATTATGCTGGCTCAGTAAACTATGTCGGGCTCTCCTTCAAGTCGAGTGATAAGGAGGAGTTATGATTCATAGAAAGCTTATAGGGCAAGACTTTCAGCTCAATATTTTCAGTAATCTATCAGTAATATGGGGGTTTTCCACTCTAAGTGAAAGAGATCCAACGTGTTTCTCTGGATGAATGCCAAAAAGTCATCAACTGGGTTAAAGAACAGAACATCCCCCCCAATAGAGCTTGTCAATTACAATTACCTCCTCACCTAGCAGATATTGCCAAAGAAAATGTAGTGCAAGCCATACATACTGGTGATGGTCGCTACTGCATCCTCTTGAAGACATACATTGGCTATAAGCATAATTTTGAAGGAATATTTTATTCGGATAGCCCGTTACCTGAATCGGAAATAGCACTGAAATGAAATTACTCCTCCCCCATACTTGTGGTGATAAAGGAAGATTATAATTCAGTATCATCAAGGTTTTGAGACTCAACAAAACGAAAATATGATCTATACAGATACAAATTCAGAAAACGTCTTTCACTCGATGAATGTCAGAGAGTTATGGATTGGGTGATGAGGATGTATATCCCCCGCGATTCTACTTGTGAATTATTACTCCCCCCTCATTTAGCAGAGATTTTTCCCCCAATTCCCGATGATTTAGCAGAGATTTTTCCTCAAGATATAATTGAAGTGCTTCGTACTCGTGACAATCGCTACTGCGTACTCATCAAGACTTACATTGGGTGGAAAGGGAACTTTGAAGGGACTCTCTACTGCAACAAACCTTTGTCTGAGGGCGAAATTATTAAGGGATCTCCAGATAGAGATTGGATTCAGATTAAGGGACAATACTATCCCTCCTATTATTTTAATCACGTTTATGTGCGGAAAAGCTACGATGATAACCGCCGATTTGAGGTATATTTTGACCTCCATTGATAACTTGAATGGAACAATCAAAAGCTGGGGAGAAATGCTTTAAAGAATACCGTCAAAACCAGTCGCCCAACAAGAATCGACAGAATCTGTGGCACCCAAGCCATATTCAACCGAGAAGCGGGATTTAATCCAAAAAAAGATACTGGAGAATCCCCAAGCAGGTAAATTCCGCCCTTCTGCGGTTGACGCGATTCAGAGGAAATGTGCTGCTTGTGAAAGGGAAGATGCCATTCAAAGGAAAGAGGATGGCCAGATGAAAGGGAAATCTCCCTTTGAAATTGCGGCTTCGGGATTTAGCAGCACGCCTGCCAGACTACCGCATCTAGGGCGGATACAGAAGTCTTTTGGTCGGGATATGTCTCATGTGGAAGCTTTTGTTGGGGGAAGGGCGAGGATGGCTTCCCGGCAATTGGGTGCGACAGCTTATACTTCAGGCAATAGGATTGCTTTTGCTGACAATCCTTCTTTGGAGTTGGCGGCGCATGAGGCAGCCCATGTGGTGCAGCAGCAGTCGGGTAAGGTGCAGTTGAAGGGTGGTGTGGGGGAAGTGGGGGATGAGTATGAGAGACATGCGGATGCCGTGGCGGATTTGGTGGTGCAGGGGAAATCGGCGGCTTCTTTGTTGGGGGAGTATGGTGGTGATGCCTCATCTCCGACAGCACAAGTGCAGTTGACTAGACTCTTTCGGGGTATGATAGCAGACAGATCTAGACCAGCAATTGGACGCAATGCCAGAAAATTGGGAGTCAGAATCTCCCCCGATCCAAACCCAGATGTGGACGTGGAGCTAAGGACGCACACAGGACCGACAGGACCTTGTGGCTGTGGGTATTCGGAGTTGTGGGTTATTCATAATGAGAAGGGAATGTCTGTAGCTCCAGATACCGCCAATAACCTCCCACGTCACCGTAGATCTCCAGCTTTTGGGGGAACAGGAAAAGATCCCGTGTGGAGCATCGATTCCAACGATCTAGGATTTGTCGCTTCGTTAGCCATTGAGTACCACCAAGATTCATCCAAACATGGCGTGATTCGACCAAAGCGAGATATGCCATTTAGTACATATGAAAATTCCCTGAAAAGAACCCGCAATCAATGGCTGTTACTGGCAGAGTCTCAGTCTCAAGGTCACAACAAGGAGAACTTGAGTCAAGACCAGCGGAATTCTTGTCCATAGAGGAGGAGTATGTTGCACTTTACCTTGTCCGCTGAATGCGGATCGAATTGCGAAGCGGCGGAAACATTTGCCAACCATTTCAGGAATGTCTCTTGGGTATTCTCAAATGGTGCAGACTTTTCTTGCCGCGTCGGAGTAGTTGAGGCGCTTGATTGGTGGTGTATCGTCTCTCCTACAGGCGTTAGCCAAACTGGTATTCATACTCCTGAAGACGCATACCAGATGACTGAAATTGGTTTGTTACTCTATCAAAAATTGCGCTCTGCGCCACCATTTCGATATGCTCTGGTGGGGATTGAAGTCGATCAAGTTAGACACTATAACGAGCTGGTTACTGCCTGCGGTAAACCAGATGTTCCATTTCATGGCTTCGTTATTGCTGAAATGGTTTGGCGCGATATTGGTTGTCCGGTTGGTTTCACCTCATTTGCGCCTGGTTATCTCTGGACACCATATCAAGGAGAAGTATATTCTCCTTTGGAGGTATCTCCTCAGCTAACAAAGCTATTCTATGAGTTGCTAAATCTTCCACCCACCAATCCAACTGGAGAGGATAGAGATTAATCGTTTAATTGGGATAATTTTGTCTATTTAGGGCAATTGTTGGAGTTAAAGCCTGAGATTGTGGGGCAGATTGGTGGTGTATTTCAACCTCCATTGATAACTTGAATGGAACAATCAAAAGCTGGGGAGAAATGCTTTAAAGAATACCGTCAAAACCAGTCGCCCAACAAGAATCAACGGAATCTGTGGCACCCAAGCCATATTCCAGCGAGAAGCGGGATTTAATCCAAAAAAAGATACTGGAGAATCCCCAAGCAGGTAAATTCCGCCCTTCTGCGGTTGACGCGATTCAGCGGAAATGTGCCTTATGTGAAAGGGAAGATGCGATTGCTATCGGTGCGGGGATAGGTTACGGTGGAAGAGGTTATCCGACGCGAGGTAATCCGTTCAAGATCCCTTATCCAGTTAGTGCTAACGAATTAGCTTCAGATGATCCAGATGTTAACCGTTTTCCTGTCACCAAAAAGCCATTGATAGGGGATGTTATTTCCTTTGAACTTGGTGGACTAAATGACCACACAGGTATCAATTTGGGTAATGAGGTTTACATCAGCGCCCGCAACTCTAAAAAACGTCCTGTTTGGGCTATGCAACCGGAAGATGGGGTTCAAATTACTCCTATCAAATCAAATTCTACTCATAATTACCGGAGGTATTCACCGCCAGGGGATAGCAGAAGAGGATAGCAGACATTAACACAACCCCAGCATATTCCAAATAAATGACAGGAAAAAATATACCACCTTGTCTATAACTTTCAATTTCTCAGTATTTTATCAAAAGAGTGGTAAATATTTACCACTCTTTTGATACTAAGCTAATTTTACCCATGAAAAAAATGAATTTACAAATTTATCTGCCCTTGCTCATATTATCAGGTATACTCACACTATTAGGCATTAAGGGCTGGGAGAAAAGAGAAGAAGTCCTGCTTCAGTTCAACCTGTT
>DOIX01000215.1:191-670 GCA_003511885.1 Cyanobacteria bacterium UBA11153 | reverse complement strand
GAAGTTTTGCGTATAGCTCCAGATGGAGAGCTGAATTTGTCAACTATACCTAAGTATTCTGATCGAGAAAGATACGATCTATATAAGAGTGTTATTGTTCCTGGTGGATATATCGGAGCTAACATTTACGACGGAGAAATTGATGGCATACATATAACACTCTTTAAAAAAGAAAATAATGGTGAACTGCGGACTATTTATTCTTGTGAAAAAAGGATGGGATGAGTGCGCTATTCTCTCACAGGAGTGGCAAATATTTGCCACTCTCGACTAAATTAGTTAATCTTACCCATGAGAAAAATGAATTTACAAATTTATCTACCCTTGTTAATCCTATTAGTTCCACTTACACTACTAAGCTTTAAGGGCTGGGAGAAAAGAGAAGAAGTCCTGCTTCAGTTCAACCTGTTAAAAGTTCTAGTGGGTATGAATGAGGAAACTAAGTGTTATGCCCTGAAAGAAGTTTTACGTCTAACTCA
>DOIX01000215.1:0-163 GCA_003511885.1 Cyanobacteria bacterium UBA11153 | reverse complement strand
ATGAGTGCGCTATTCTCTCACAGGAGTGGCAAATATTTGCCACTCTCGACTAAATTAGTTAATCTTACCCATGAGAAAAATGAATTTAAAAATTTATCTACCCTTGTTAATCCTATTAGTTCCACTTACACTACTAAGCTTTAAGGGCTGGGAGAAAAGAGAA
>DOIX01000216.1:723-9724 GCA_003511885.1 Cyanobacteria bacterium UBA11153 | reverse complement strand
TCAACTGTCCACTGCTATAGCTCTCCCCGATTGTCGGTATAAAATGATATAATTTATGTCTTTTGATGGGAAAACGGTTCTTAAGGGCATCGGGATACTAAATTATTAGGATTAACTTAGCTAAAGCATTGCCCAGTAATAATTATGACTGGCATTCTCAAGGATTTTATAGCTCTATTGACTTTTGCTACAAGTCTCATGATACTTAAGTGCAGGAGATTTAAAGTAATCTGTATTTGATACAGGATCTCTTAAAATCGCGATTTCCTTTAATCCTTGCCTTTTACTAACTCGCCCAATGACTATCTCGCGAACTATTTGTCTAGGATTCCTTGCCGTGATTACCGTGGGGACTATCCTGCTCATGATGCCATTTTCCACAAGTAGTGGCAGTTGGAATGACCCAATTGTATCACTTTTCACCGCTACCTCTGCTGTCTGCGTTACTGGTTTGGGAGTTGTCGATACGGGCACTTATTTCTCTGGCTTAGGTCAGTTTTTCGTCGTCGCCCTTGTCCAAATTGGCGGATTGGGATATATGACAACGACAACGTTTCTAATACTTTTAATTGGGCGACGGTTTGACTTGAGACAGAAAATGGCGATTCAACAAGCTTTAGATAGACCAGGATTACAAGATAGCGCTCAAGTGATTCGCTCAATTATTGCTACCACATTAATTTTTGAAATTGTAGGTATTTTCCTCCTCTTAATTGTTTTTGTTCCTGACTATGGATTAGATCGCGGACTATGGCTAGCTATTTTTCATAGTGTTAATTCATGGAATAATGCCGGATTTAGTCTATTTTCAGATAACTTGATCCGCTATCAGTCTTCTGTCTTATTAAATCTGGTTGTCACTGGATTGATTATCTTTGGCGGTATTGGGTATCAAGCGATCTTTGAAATGTACATTTGGTTGTATCAGCGCTTTGTCAAGAACCAACCCAAAATTATATTTTCTCTCAACTTCAAAGTGGCTACCAGCACGACTTTATTTCTTTTGCTTGCTGGAACTATTGGATTTTTGATTGTAGAATTTCATAATTCTGATACATTGGGTTCTTTGAATTTCCCAGATAAATTACTGGCAGCCTGGTTTCAGTCTGTTACGCCTAGAACTGCTGGTTTTAATACTATTGACATTGGAAAAATGACGACTGCTGGTTTATTCATCACTATTGGTTTAATGTTTATTGGTGCTAGCCCAGGTGGTACGGGTGGGGGAATCAAAACTACAACTCTGCGAGTATTAACTAGTTGTACTAAGGCAATTCTTCAAGGAAAAGATGAGGTCGATCTTTACGAACGTCAAGTGGCAGTAAATCTAATTTTGAAGGCGATAGCAGTATTAGTTGGTTCAGCTATTGTGGTGACAGGAGCGACTACTTTAATTGCCATAACCGATCCAGATTTTGATTTGGCTCAGATCCTATTTGAAGTGGTTTCTGCTTTTGCTACAGTTGGTCTTTCTACGGGGATTACGGCTAAGATTTCTGCCTTTGCTAAACTTATTTTAGTTGTTACTATGTACCTGGGAAGAGTTGGTGTTTTATTGTTCATGTCAGCTTTATTGGGAGATCCCCTTCCCACTTCGGTTCGCTATCCTGAAGAAAACCTTCTGGTGGGATAGTTATGACAGTTGACAATGGACAGCAAACAATTGACAATCAGATAATTTGAGCAGCTATCAACTGTCAACTATCAACTATCAATTATCAACTATTATAGTAGCAGGGAGAAGATTGTGAATTTTTCATCATTAGGCTTTCTTCGCAATTTACGCAAAGAAAATCAACAATTTGGAGTGATTGGCTTAGGGCGCTTTGGTAGAGGTGTTTGCATGACTTTGTACAAACAAGGTTGCCAAGTGATGGGAACTGATATCGATGAAAAACGAGTTGCCCAAGCTTTATCAGATCAGATAATTTCTCATGCCATCCAGTTAGATTCAACTGAAGTATCAGCCCTCAAGGAAGGAGGAATATTTGAATGTAATACGGTGATTGTCGCGATTGGTAATTATTTAAAAGAAAGTATTATTACCACATTGAATGTTAAGGAAGCTGGAGTACCTTATGTGGTTGCCAAAGCTTCGTCGGAAATCCATGGTAAGCTATTACAAAAAGTAGGGGCGGATCATATTGTCTATCCAGAATATGAAGCGGGTTGCGCCTTAGCGAGATCCATAACTCAACCTTCAGTTTTAGATCGATTTGACTTAGACCCTAATCATAGCATTGTCGAAGTATTAGTCCCGGAAGAATTTCATGGCAAAACAGTGATGGAATTACAACTCCGAAGTCGCTATGGACTCAATGTATTGGCTGTTGGTAAAAACGATAATTTTGAGATTAATCCCGATCCTACTACACGTTTAGCTAAGGGATATAGAATGGTAGTAATTGGTTCAACGCGAGATATTGAAAGGATGCCAATGTAAAAAGTCACCTATGGAAAAGTCAAAACTAACAAGGGGTTTAAACCCCTTGTTAACCTGTCAATAACTAACGACTAGGAGGTGTATTTAGTTGCTGAATATACTTATCCAACTCATCAATCTTTTCCAGATTGCCTTCCTGAATAAATAATCTCCGGGCTTCCTGGAAAAACTGCACTGATTCTGCACCTCTACCAGATTGCTGTAATGCTATCCCCAGGTTATAAAAACCTAGGGATAGCTTGGGATTGAGGATAATCGCTTCCTGATATTCTGCGATCGCGCCTTCGTAGTTCTTGGTTTGATGGAGTGCTATTCCTAGGTTATAATGACTGATGGCATTGTACCTATCGATGGCTAGGGCTTTTCTCAGGACAACGGCTGCATCCTCGTACTCGTTATTTTTGTTCAGTGCTGCTCCCAATTGTTGGTAAGCTTCTGGATTATTTGGTTCGAGTTTGGTTACCCAATCAAACCGCCGAATGGCTTCCTTTAAATCTCCTTCCTTAATTAAAATGAGACCTAATTGATAGTGGGCAGGAGCAAATTTAGAGTCTATCTTGGTTGCTGCTAAAAAAGAACTTTTGGCTTCCTCTAGTCGCTCTTGTTGAAGTAGGAGCAATCCTAACTGATATTGGGCTTGGACTGATTTAGGATTGGTACTAATTGCTTGTTGCAGTGCAGTAATGGCAGGTTCAACTTGATTTTGCTTTACTAAAAGCAATCCTAAATTATATTGCGCAGCCGCATATTGAGGGTTAAGGCGAACCGCTTCATTATAAGCTGCGATCGCATCAGCCGTTTGACCATTAGACTCAAAGGCTAAACCTAAGTTATACCTAGCTTCGGCTAAATTAGGATTGAAAGATAGTGCCCTCAGATAAGATAAAATTGCCTCATCTGTCTTCCCCTGCTGATAGAGAGTCAAACCCAGATTGTAGTGAGCCTCTGCCATATTGGGACTAAGATTAAGGGCAAGTTGATATTGTTCTGCAGCTAATTCTATCTTACCTTGTTCTACCAGTGAATTCCCCAATAAATAACGCGCCATGGGCATAAAAGGATCGAATTGAAGTGCTTTGCGAAATGCCACCTCGGCTGCCGTAAAGTCTTGGCGGTTATAGCGCGTCACCCCTTGCTGAAAGTAAGTTGCTGCCTCCAGATTTTCGCTGTGCAAACCCTCAACTAATTGCTTGGTATGGTGATTTTCTGGCACTTTACCAGCCCAAGCACTAAGAGGAGGAGTTACGCTGAGACTGAGGATGGCAGCAGCCAGTAATGGTATCTGTTTGTATAGTTTGGACATAAGCAGAAGCTTTTCCCCCGTTTCGATAATCCAGCATTTTAGCCGATACTGATGGTAAAAATTTCTTTCCCAGACTTTCTCTTCTCCTCCTTATCTCCAATCTTCCCCTTTTTGCCATTGATGTGACTAGCTTTGAGGTAATTCGCGAATCACCTCATCAATTTTAGGGATCTTTTTTTGCTGGGAGAGATTTTCTCCCAATATCCTACACCCCATATTCCACGAGTATGTTGGCTTTTTTAACTTAAATCTAGATGCCCGCGAAACCCTGTAATAATCCGAGTACCATCCTTGAGAATATGAATCTCCATTTGATCCGATGCCCAGGTAATTTTATCAGCTAAAGCTGGATTAAATACATGCACCCGCTGATTGCGAGATGATACGGGAGAATCTGGAGAATTAATCGCCTGGGATTCCACAAAAGGGCCATCGATTAATATATCGAGCTGTTCTAATAATTCTAAAGCACCAGGGGGAGCATTTTGCGATCGCAATTCTGCCAAGGTAAATCCACTAAATGACATTACATTCAATCCCGCCGCTTTCAGTTTTTTGGCAAGTTGCGCTAGTGCAGGTGCTTGCCAAAAAGGTTCCCCACCGGAAAAAGTTACCCCTTGATTGCGAGGATTGCTTAAAATTTTATCGGCTAGCTCATCAACTAAAATTAACTGATTAATTTCAAAATCCCATGATGACGGATTAAAGCAGCCGGGGCATTCTCGCTTACACCCTTGCACCCATACCACGGCGCGACAACCAGGCCCATTTACTTCTGATTCGTCAACATAACCCATAATATTGAGATATCCAGGGGGAATCTCTACTGCTGCGATGGGTGGATCGATTGTTTGATTCATTTCTCGAAGTCCTCCTCGGCAAATAGGGAGTGGAGAATAGTCTATTATATTTTTAACTATTTTCGGTGGGAGCTATCGAAAATTGTTGTAATTCTTGATAAAGGTAGATGCAAAACAGCTTAGTGCCAGTTACGAGATTGTCCCCTCTATAAATCAGGCAAACCGCGAAATTTGGTGATGATTGCCACCTTTAGCAGGAGCCACTATCACTAGTTGCCGATTGCGATAGCTTGCGCTGCTGCAAAGCAGATCGCAACTACAGGCAATTGCTTCCTACTCTAGAATTATAGATCCCAAGGAGTTCCAGCCATGAGCAATGCCGCACAAATTCTCCCCAAACCTCACCATTCATTATTTACACTTCGTTACCTTCCTGCTGGATTAGTTGCCCTCCGCTTTTTGATTGCACCACTTCTGCTATGGGAAGGTGGAATTACCCTTACCCTGGTAGGCATTGTTGGTACAATTCATACTCTCGAAGAAATTGCCATGACTCTAATTTTGCCACGATGGACTCATGATGTACTGAGTATTGTTCACGCCTTAAAATTGCGCCGTAATTCATCGCTAATAGCTAATGACTAATAACTAAGGTAGAGGGAAAAGATCCGCGTGACACTAAGTTATGTAAAAATCTATATTAAAGACTTAGACTTAGATTTAGATTTAACCGGAGTCACTCCCCAATTCCGCATCATATCAGTTAGGGGTTTATGTGGCATCTTATCAATTTCAATATCAGCCGCATCCTTGATATATTTCATATTGATATTTTCTCCACCATCAGCCGCCAACAAGGCTGCCCCCAAAGCAATATTACGAATAACTGCGCCAGATACAGAAAGTTTGGATAATTCTTTAAAATCCAATCCTTCTGTAGGAGTTTTTTTCGGAAATACTTGCCGCCATATTTTTTCTCTATCCTGGTCAACTGGGAAAGGAAAGTTTACGATAAATCGCATTCGTCTCTCGAAGGCACGATCGATTGATTCTTTCAAATTTGTGGTGAGAATGACTAAACCTCTGTAGGTTTCTAAGCGAGTCAATAAGTAGGATACTCCTTGATTCGCATAGCGATCTCGTGCTTCTTTTATTTCTCCTCTTTTGCCAAAGAAAGCATCAGCTTCATCGAATAATAATACCGCACCACCTCCGGCGGCAGCATCAAATATTTGAGCGAAATTTTTCTCCGTTTCGCCAATATATTTACTGATTGCTTGACTTAAATCAATCCGATATAAATCCATCTGAACTTCTTTAGCAATAATTTCTGCCGCAGTAGTTTTGCCAGTGCCACTTTGACCGTGAAATAAGACAACGATACCTTTACCTCTTTCTCCCAATTCTTCAAATCCCCAATCTCTATAGACTGATGCTTGTTGTTTGGCATGGATAATTATTTGATCGATTTGTTTCATTTGATCTTTGGGAAGAATTAGATCGGATCGATTCAGTTTGGTTTCAATTCGTTGAGCGAATTTATCTAGGTGATTCCGGGATTGAATTATACAGTTTTTCCAGAGAGTCCGGAAAATTTCTTCAGGTGAAGGTTTGATATTATTAATTAATAAGTTAATTTCGGCTTCGGAAAAGTCACTATCTGCCCATTTATCTCTTGACGGCTTTAATTGATTTAAGGTTTGGGTAGAGACAGATTTAATTGCCATTTGGTTGAGATGAAATTCTCCGACTAAGCGAGATACTTCACCATTGAGTTGTTGGGCAGTTTCGCCCAGATAGGTTTGCCAGAGGTTTTCTTGTTCTCGGGCAGATAGTTTCGGCACTTCAAAGGTGGTAATCGGCTCTTCTTCTATAGATAATCGCTGTTGGCTGCTAATAATTAGAGGGGTATGAAGTTCGGAGATTAATTGTGAAGTTAAGGAGAGGGTTAGGGCATCGGCGAAGTTAAGACTATCGCATTCGAGAAAGAGGATGCTATTAGTTAATATGGCGTGTCTTTCCCAGCGTCGCCTCATTTGATGGACTTCAGCGGGGGTATTGGGTAGTACCGATACTGATAGGCGATAGAGGGAAGAGCCAAATAAGTTACTTATTTGGGCCGCAATTCGGCGTTTGGTGGTGAGATCCGATTTACATAATTCTACAATTGGTGGTGGTGATGTTGGGTTAGATTCTATCCAGAATGGAGCGATATTTTGGGCAAGTTCTTGATGACTTGGGGGGAGGGCTAAATCTCCATTTAGATCTTCTTGTAGGAGTTTAACTTTGTCAATTAATTGGTGGTCAATGTCCGATTCTCCTAATAAGTAGCAGAGAATGTATGGGTCAATTTTGAGGGGAGATTGGGTTAAGGTGATGCCAGGAGAGATTTCAATGAGTTGCCAGTATTGGAGGGGAGATTGTCGTTTCAGTATGCTGAAATCTATCTGGGGAAAGGCGGTTAAGGCTAAACTTAATGTTGGATAATTTTGTGGAGAAGAATCAGTGGCTTGGGTAATGATTCCAGGGAAATCTGGATCGAGTTCCATGCCCACGCATAATAGCAATATATCCCGCTCGAATTCAGATAAATTGAATTGGCGACAAAGGCTGTCTAGAGCAAAGGGAATAGGGAGGGACTCTGGTAGGGGCGGGGCTGTTATGGTAGTGGGAATTGGTCGATTGTAGAAAGTCCCCCTTACTAAGGGGGATTTAGGGGGATCCAAAGTGCTAATCGCTTATAACTAGCAACTTGAGTTATATACAGAAATCTCCCTCAAAAATATGTCGGAAGTAATACAGAAGAAAAAATCCTTCATTCCACCAGTGCCTCTGCCGAAGGAAAGCCCCAAAAGCTTTACCCCACCAAGAATGCCGTCAAAACCAGTCGCCCAACAACCATCGACGGAATCTGTGGCACTCAAGCCATATTCCAGCGAGAAGCGGGATTTAATCCAAAAAAAGATACTGGAGAATCCCCAAGCAGGTAAATTCCGCCCTTCTGCGGTTGACGCGATTCAGCGGAAATGTGCCTTATGTGAAAGGGAAGATGCCATTCAAAGGAAAGAGGATGGCGAGATGACAGGGAAATCTCCCTTTGAGATTGCGGCATCTGGATTTAGCGGCACGCCTATCAGACTACCCCATCTAGGGCGGATACAGAAGTCTTTCGGTAGGGATATGTCTCATGTGGAGGCATTTATTGGAGGAAGGGCGAGGATGGCTTCCCGGCAATTGGGTGCAACTGCTTATACTTCAGGGAATAGGATTGCTTTTGCTGACAATCCTTCTTTGGAGTTGGCGGCGCATGAGGCTGCCCATGTGGTGCAGCAGCAGTCGGGTAAGGTGCAACTTAAGGGTGGTGTGGGAGAAGTAGGGGATGAGTATGAGAGACATGCGGATAAGGTGGCGGATTTGGTGGTGCAGGGGAAATCGGCGGCTTCTTTGTTGGGGGAGTATACTGGCAAATCCTCATTTCCTGAAAACTTTGGACAAACTCAAATCCAAAGAAGGGGGTTAACGGATCAGGAGCAGAATATCATGAACCGTTTGGAAAAGTTTGCTTTTTTAGCAAAAGATGAGAATCATGTCTCCTACAGTGGCAGCCAGTTCGCAGCTAATGTTAAAGCAGCCAAGGCAAACCTACTTAATGATATCGGAGCAGTGCCGCGAGGCACAGACGATCCTGAGCGTCTCATGACTACTCTTTGGTCTCTTCATATATGGGCAACAGATCCAACCAGATATGCTAAAGCAAAAGCTCTGCCAAACTTTGGTGAAAATATCCGCCCTCTCGATTCTGGCACTTACAAATGCAATCGGTTTGTTGGGGATGCCTATGCTATCGGTGCGGGGATAGGTTACGGTGGAAGAGGTTATCCGACGCGAGGTAATCCTTTCAAGATCCCTTATCCAGTTAGTGCTAACGAATTAGCTTCAGACGATTCAAATGTCAACCGTTTTCCTGTCACCAAAAAGCCCTTGATAGGGGATGTTATTTCCTTTGAACTTGGTGGACTAAATGACCACACAGGTATCAATTTGGGTAATGAGGTTTACATCAGCGCCCGTAACTCTAAAGAACGTCCTGTTTGGGATATGCAGCCGCAGGATGGGGTTCAAATTACTCCTATCAAATCAAATTCTACTCATAATTACCGGAGGTATTCACCGCCAGGATCTCGCAGAGATTAACACGGCCTTAAATAACTGGACTGAAAAAATGCCTTGTTCATAACTTTCAGGTTCTCAATATTCCATTACAAGAGTGGCAAAAATTTGCCACTCTTGACTAAATTAGTTAATTTCACCCATGAAAAAAATGAATTTACAAATTTATCTACCATTGTTAATGCTATTGTTTCCGCTTATGCTACTAAGCATTAAGAGCTGGGAGAAAAGAAAAGAAGTCTTGCTTCAGTTCAACCTGTTAAAAGTTCTAGTGGGTATGAATGA
>DOIX01000216.1:0-482 GCA_003511885.1 Cyanobacteria bacterium UBA11153 | reverse complement strand
GAAGTTTTGCGTATAGCTCCAGAGGGCGAGCTGAATTTGTCAACTATACCTAAGTATTCTGATCGAGAAAGATACGATCTATATCGGAGCGTTATTGTTCCTGGTGGATATATCGGAGCCGACATTTACGAAAACGGAGTTAGTGTCATACATATAACACTGCTTAAAAAGAAAGATAATGGAGAACTACAGATTATTTATTCTTGTGAAAAAGGGATGGGATGAGTGCGCTATTCTCTCACAGAAGTGGCAAAAATTTGCTACTCTCGACTAATTCTGCCAATTTCACCCATGAGAAAAATGAATTTACAAATTTATCTACCCCTGTCAATACTATTAGTTCCACTTACACTATTAAGCATTAAGGGCTGGGAGAAAAGAAAAGAAGTCTTGCTTCAGTTCAACCTGTTGAAAGTTCTAGTGGGTATGAATGAGGAAACCAAGTGTTATGCTGTTAAAGAAGTTTTGCGTATAGCTCCAGA
>DOIX01000259.1 GCA_003511885.1 Cyanobacteria bacterium UBA11153 | reverse complement strand
AACCGCCACATCAGTTAAGACATCATGTCTTAACTGATGTGGCGGTTGCTATATTTAATGGAAATCAAACTCATATAATGATAGCCATATAAATCAAACCGTTTACCCGCGAAGGCTTCTCGCCTCTGTTCATGACATGATTGCCCATAATTGCGATCGCGTAAAATTAAATCGTTTCCGGCATTTTTATCTAGTTCGCGTCGAATAGACATCTGACACGCCAGTAGAGTGCGTAAGGAATCAGGACTATCCCATCGGTTTGGTGGACGCTTCGCGGTTTATTTATTGGTCGGGATTCATCCCCCGCTAATTTTAGTGAGTGTCTTGTCGAAAAATATAGCGGGGGACTTCTCCCGACATTTAGTTAAATTTTTGTTAAGATGATTGGGGATACAGACCAAACTCCGGAAAAATACCGCGATCTTACGGAAATTACCGGAAAATAGGCTTTCTGCGATTCACTGCCTTGCAAAAATTGTTTCTCAACCACATCCCCAATGCTGCGACTCGAACATATCAGTAAAATTTATCCCACTGGCGAAGTTCTCAAAGATGTGAATTGGGAAGTCAAGCCTGGAGACAGAATCGGCTTAGTCGGCGTTAACGGTGCGGGCAAATCTACCCAACTAAAAATTATTGCTGGAGAAATGGAACCCACCTCTGGAGAAGTCATCCGTCCAGCCAGTTTAAGGATTGCCTACCTCACCCAAGAATTTGAAGTAGATCAGACCCGGACAGTTAGAGAAGAATTTTGGACTGTTTTTCAGGAAGCCAACCAAGTCCAGCATACCATGGCACAGATTCACCATGACATGCAAACGGCATCACCCGAAGAACTCGATCGCCTAATCCATAAATTAGATAAGTTACAACGTCATTTTGAAGCCCTTGATGGTTACGGACTAGAAGCTCAAATAGAAAAGATACTACCAGAAATGGGCTTTGCCCTCGACGATGGCGATCGCTTAGTCAGTGCCTTTAGTGGTGGATGGCAGATGCGGATGAGCTTAGGGAAAATTCTTCTCCAACAACCAGACATCTTACTCCTCGACGAACCAACCAACCATCTAGACTTAGAAACCATTGAATGGTTAGAGACATATCTCAAAGGTCTGAAAACCCCAATGGTCATAGTATCCCACGACCGAGAATTCCTCGATCGCCTCTGCACCCAAATCGTCGAAACCGAAAGAGGCATCTCCACCACCTATTTAGGAAACTATTCCGCCTATCTCCAACAAAAAGCTGAAAACAAAGAAGCCCAACTCAGTGCTTACGAAAGACAACAAAAAGAACTCGAAAAACAACAAGCATTCGTGGATCGTTTTCGCGCCAGTGCCACTCGCAGTACCCAAGCTAAAAGCAGAGAAAAACAATTAGACAAGATCGAACGGATAGAAGCACCAACCACCGAAGTAAAAACCCTTCACTTTCGCTTTCCTCCCGCACCTCGCAGCGGAAGAGAAGTAGTCAAAATTAAAAATCTCGTCCATATATATGATGATAAGATTTTATTTTTAGGAACCGACTTGGAAATCGAAAGAGGCGATCGCATTGCCTTCCTCGGTCCCAACGGTGCAGGTAAATCCACCCTCCTCCGACTAATTGTCGGGATGGAAAAACCCACAGAAGGAACAGTAACCCTAGGACAACATAACGTCATTCCCGGTTACTTCGAGCAAAATCAAGCCGAAGCCCTAGATTTAGAACGTACCGTCATGGAAACCATCCATGACGAAGTACCAGATTGGAAAAACGAAGAAGTCCGAACTATCTTAGGAAGATTTCTATTTAGCGGCGAAACAGTCTTTAAAAAAGTTCGTTCTCTCAGCGGTGGTGAAAAAGCCCGTCTTGCCCTAGCTAAAATGCTCTTACGTCCAGTAAACTTCCTAATTTTAGACGAACCAACTAATCATCTCGACATTCCCGCCAAAGAAATGATGGAAGAAGCCATCCAAAACTATGACGGAACAGTAATTATCGTATCCCACGATCGCTATTTCATTTCCCAAGTAGCCAATAAGATAGTCGAAATCAGAGACGGAGAATTTCGGACATACCTCGGAGACTACCATTATTACCTCGATAAAATCGCCGAAGAAAAAGAACAAGCACGATTAGCTGCCATTGCTGCCGAAAAAGCAGCCAAGAAAGCCGCCAAAGCCGGAAAAAAACGGCGATAACCGGGAAAGGGGAATGGAAAGTGAAAGATTTCTCATCTCTTGCCTGAGATAGTGAGTTTTTTAAACACAAAGAGACAAAGACACAGAGGGAGAGAAATGAGAAAAGAAGGAAAGTGGGGAATTATCTGGATGTATGTGGGATTAAGCGCAATCGCAATGATCATGCTTTTTCCCTTAATTTGGCTGATGGGGACATCATTAAAATCACCCACTGAAAATATCTTCTCCTTTCCCCCCCAACTTTTACCCCAACATCCCACTCTCGGAAACTTCATCAAAGTCTGGCAAACCAATCCCTTTGGCACATATCTATTTAATAGCACCATTGTCGCCATTCTCACCGTCAGCATCAGCTTATTATTTTGTGCCCTAGCCGCTTATCCATTAGCCAGACTAGACTTTCGAGGAAAAGAAGTCATATTTGCCGGAATTGTTTCCACCATCATGATACCCTTCCAAATCGTGATGATTCCTCTCTATATATTGACAGTACAACTGGGCTTAAGAAACACCTATCTTGGCATCATCCTTCCCAACCTAGCATCGGCTTTTGGTATTTTCTTACTCAGACAAGCTTTTCAAGCCGTACCCAAGGAGCTAGAAGAAGCAGGCAGAATCGATGGTGTGGGAGAATTAGGTTTATGGTGGCACATCATGATTCCCGCTATTCGTCCAGCATTAGTAACATTAGCGATATTTGTCTTTATTGGTTCCTGGAGTGACTTTCTCTGGCCTTTACTAATTCTAGATCGACCAACATACTTCACCCTACCACTAGGAGTAGCCAAACTTGCAGGAACATTTTCCTTAGACTGGCGACTCATAGCCGCAGGCTCAATTGTATCAATTGCCCCAGTACTCCTGCTATTTATCTTCCTTCAAAAATATATTGTCCCCACCGATACAGGTAGCGGTGTCAAAGGCTAAATATCGCAGTTGATAGTTGAGAGTTGATAGTTGATAGTTGATAAGCTGCGGTGCATCTAAATTGGATATTAAATTTTCCTCTATATTACTCGATCAACATTGAGATATCTTTGGTTATTGGTTTAAATAGTTTAATAACTAAATTTCTTCAATGCCGCGATTGCGTGTAGCTTTATTCCTTCTTCTGAATCTTGGGCTAGCTCTCGCAAAGAATCTATCCCTGAAGATTCTCTCAGTTGCCCCAGGGATAAGGCAATGGCTTGTTTGACTGGGGTTTCTTGACAGATTCCTTGTCCGGAGTGGAGAAAGTCGATGATAATCTGAGTAGCTTTGGGCTTTAAACTTGGAAATTCTGTCCGCCCTAAAACGCTGATAATTTCTAAACAGGTTGACTTGGATTCTCCCTCTAATCCTGCCCCTAAATACTCTAAAGCTTGAGGAGTACCAATCCAACTCAAACTGCGGACTGTTTCTATTTTTAAGCCAGTTGGCGTTAACGGTGACTTGAGGATGAGAGATAAAGCATGGGCAGCAGCATCAGTCCCCACTCGCCCTAATGCGACTGCGGCTTGACGACAGACTTCGATGTTGATATCGAAAAGAAGCGGTTGCAGATGGTTGACTAAATTGCAATTTTCTGGTAATTCACCAACTCGTAAACCTAAGCCAATAATGGCTTCTTTTCTGACTGCGGTGGCTGTATCTTTAAGGCTCTCCAGAAGGACGGTGGTAATCTGAGGAGCATGGAAACGGTTTAATGCCTCAATTGCGATCGCGCGGATAATCGGAGAAGGATCCTTAACTATACTGAGTAAGGGTGCGATCGCATCGGGATGTCGAATATGAGCTAAACCTTGTACTGCTAATAGTCTTGACTCCTCCTTCGCCAGTAAATTACTCAATGGTACAATCGCTGCACTGCCCAAATTAGCCAAGGATTGGGCTGCCATCTCAGTTAAATCTTCATCCTCATTTCTCTCAATGAGTTGGATTAAAGACATCACCACCACTGATTGAGGAAACTCTCCTAAAATCCGACAGGTAAACCAACGGCATTCTAAATCAGCATTCTCGTCTGAGATGATATCAGTGAGTGGCGCGATCGCAATTTCTCCCATTGCCGGAAATATTTTAGCTACTTCCCACCGCTCTTGAAAATCCCCTTCTGCCAGTACCTCCAAAGCTAGCTTCAGGATTATATCGCGATCTCCCTCATCTAGCATTACGCCATGGCTTCCCTTCCTTGCCGTGGAGCGCTCTCTTGGGGGCTGCGATGGTTTACGATGGCGCTCTAGGGGTAATTCTTGCAAACATTGAGTCACTAACAACCAGTTGTTCCCTTTCGCTGCCGCCATTGCTTGCTCTAAAATATCGGCTATCCTACTATCCTGATTTTCTGTTAAGGTATTTTTGCTAAAATTATTCACGCTTTTTTCTAAATATGAAAACAGCCATCTTCAGTACCAAATCCTACGATCGCAAATTTCTCGAAGCTGCCAATACCAAATATCACCACGAATTAATCTTTTTTGAACCCCGACTGACTATTGACACCAGCGCCTTAGCCGTGGGATTTCCCTGTGTCTGCGTATTTATCAACGATTTGCTTGACGATGGAACCTTACAAATTTTAGCATCAGGGGGCACCAAATTAATTGCCACACGTTCTGCGGGTTTTAACCATATCGATTTGAATGGAGCGGCGGGGTTGGGGATGACGGTTGTGAGAGTGCCTGCTTATTCTCCTTACGCGGTTGCCGAACATACTGTGGGCTTAATTTTAACTTTAAATCGCAAAATTCATCGGGCTTATAACCGAGTGCGGGAAGGGAATTTTGCTCTGGATGGTTTAATGGGATTTGATTTGTATAATCGAACGGTGGGAATTATTGGTACGGGTAAGATTGGTTTGATTGTTGCCCAAATTTTGAAGGGATTTGGCTGTCATTTATTAGCTTATGATTTATATCCCAATCCGGAAGCTGAAGCTTTGGGGATGAAATATGTGGATTTACTGGAACTTTTTACTAATTCTGATATTATTTCTCTTCATTGCCCCCTCACCCCTCAAACCTATCACTTGATTGATGAGGCAGCTTTAAGTCTGATGAAATCAGGAGTAATGCTGATTAATACTAGTCGGGGGGCGCTAATCGATACTAAAGTGGTAATTGATGGACTGAAAAGTAGGAAAATTGGTTATCTGGGTTTGGATGTTTACGAACAAGAGTCAGAGTTGTTTTTTGAAGATTTATCTGATGAAGTGATTGAGGATGATGTTTTCCAGCGTCTCCTCACATTCCCTAATGTCCTGATTACAGGTCATCAAGCTTTTTTTACGGAAGATGCGATCGCCAATATTGCCGATACTACATTATCTAATATAACTGACTTTGAGTTGGGACGTGTTTCTGGCAATGAAGTGAGGGCAAAAGTTGATAGTTGATAGTTGACAGTTGACAGTTGACAGTTGACAGTTGACAGTTAATAGTTATTCAGACCACCCTGCTGTCAGGTCTTCATTGTC
>DOIX01000260.1 GCA_003511885.1 Cyanobacteria bacterium UBA11153 | reverse complement strand
TTAAATGCGCAGCAGCTTATCTGGAGAAATAATAACAATTCTGTAAAAATACTGCTAATCGATAACCTATATCCACCGAAGTACGTGAAGATACGGATGACAGATCCGGTCAACTTGACCTTTGATTAATTAATAATCCAAGTCTTGTACCCTTCGATAGGTACATCACAGCGGCTGGCTATGCAACTCAACTCACCACTCTCTTCCTTCCCCTTGGAGGCGGCTATCGATTCTTATCCCCTCAACCTTACTCCCGATATTCCTGTCATAGAGACAGTCAATCGGCAACAACAAGAAGAAATCGCATCTCTTCACGCGGAAAAGAAACGGCTAGAATCCTTGGTTGAAAAACAGAGGATTCAATTAAGAAAGATTGACGAAAAATTGGAAAGGGAGATTGCCCGCAGAGAGGAAGTGGAAGAAACACTCTGTCAATATTTAGCAGCCATAGACGTGACAACCGATGGGATTGCCCTCCTGGACAAAAATGGTAAATATACTTATCTCAACAAGGCTCACGTTGAACTTTTTGGTTATAACAGTTCCCATGAGTTACTCGGTGAAGGTTGGCAAAAACTTTACTATCCAGAACAAATTTGTCAATTCGAGCGCGATATTTTTCCCATTCTGCTGCAACAAGGAAATTGGCAGGGAGAAGCCACAGCTAAGAAAAAAGATGGTAGCACTTTTGCCGAAGAAGTTTCCTTAACTTTGACACCAGAAGGTTGCCTAATTTGTGTTTGTCGCGATATCACGGAACGGAAGAAAACCGAAGCAGCATTGCGAGCTTCAGAATCAAGATTCCGCGCGACTTTTGAGCAGGTAGCTGTCGGGATGACTCATACTGGTTCGGACAATCGCTATTTGCGAGTTAACCAAAAGTTCTGCGATATTGTGGGGTATACCCAAGAAGAATTACTGACAAAAACATTTCTCGATATTACCCATCCAGATGATATTGATACTGACGATCGGTATGTTAAACAATTGTTAGCAGGCGAGATTGATACCTTCTCCATAGAAAAGCGTTACTTTCGCAAAGACGGATCGATTATTTGGGTAAATCTAACTGGTTCCCTGGTGTACAAACCCTGTGGAGAATTAGATTACTTTGTTGGTGTCATTGAAGAGATTACAGAACGGAAGCGCACCGAAGTGGCACTTCAAGAAAGTGAAGAAAGATTCCGCCAAATGGCAGAAAAAATTAGCGAAGTCTTCTGGATGACAGATGCAGCTAAAAATAAATTGATTTATATCAGTCCCGCCTACGAAGAGATTTGGGATAGAACTTGCCAGAGTTTATATGAAAATCCTCAATCTTTTGTGTTAAATATTCACCCAGAAGATCGAGATCGGGTGGTAGCTGCTTTGGCAAAACAGCCATTAGGGGAGTATGATGAAGAGTATCGGATTCTCCAACCTAATGGACAGGAACGCTGGATTAGAGATCGGGCTTTTCCTATTAAAAATTATGCTGGAGAAGTCGATCGGATTGTGGGAATTGCCGAGGATATTACCGAGTACAAGAGAACCGAACAAGAGGTGAGGATTGCCTTGGCTAAAGAACAGGAACTAAATGAACTGAAATCTCGGTTTATGTCCATGACTTCTCACGAATTCCGCACCCCTTTAACCACAATTTTAAGTTCTGCTGAATTGCTGAAAAATTATAGCCATAAGTTGAGCGATGAGAAAAAACAGATTCATTTTGCAAGGATACAAGTAAGCGTGCAAAATTTGATCCAGATGTTGAATGATATCCTACTTTTGGGGAAAGCGGAAGCTGGAAAATTAGAATTTAATCCGGGATTAATAGATTTGCGGGAATTCTGCCAAGGTTTAGTGGAAGAATTTCAACTGAGTGTAAACGATCGACTTTCTCTTGTCTTTACCGATGAATGTCCGTTGTCATCAGTTTATATGGATGAGAAATTGCTGGGACATATTTTAAATAATTTAATTGCCAATGCTATTAAGTATTCTCCAGCGGGAAGTGTAATTAATTTTCAATTAATTGGTCAGGATAAATCGGTGATATTTAGGGTTCAAGATTCAGGAATTGGTATTCCTCAAGATGAGTTAACACATCTGTTTGAATCATTCTATAGAGCGAAGAATGTGGGGAATATTCCTGGTACTGGATTAGGGCTACCAATTGTGAAAAAAGCAGTGGATCTCCATGGAGGTATAATTACGGTAGATAGTGAAGTTGGGGTGGGAACTACTTTTACTGTGACTATTCCTATTTGAGATTAATTTGGTTACAAAATTCAGCAGTTATAGTTAAGGAATACGGGCTGGGGAAGAAAGCTATAAAATTAATGGTTTGATGAATTGAGAATATCTTAACCGCACTGGCGGTTGCTATATAATTCACAATTATCAACAGGAGTAATAATTTCCCAAATACTCTTTGTTGATGCTGGGTTTGCCCTCTAGGGCGACTTGAAGAGTAGGGTATGGCAAATGATTCTGTTAAAATATTTGTAGCCGGGAATCTGGTGTCAAAAACCCACTTTAATTAATTGAGGATGAAAGACATTATCCATCGTAGGTCAATCCTTTACCAAAGAAATAACAAAAAACATCTCCTTTTGATGGTCGTAATTTTCCTGACTGCTATATTAGTCATTGTTACACCGTTATTACATGATACATCCGCTCGTCGCCTTTCCCCAACTATCGCCGCCTCCCTACCCAATCCTCAACCTCACCCTTTACCTCCTTCTCTGGAAAAATGGCAAGATATTCCCCAAGCTGGAGATTACTTTTCTATGATAAAAGAAACTCCTGTAGGTTATTTAGTTTGGTCAGAATTTCCCGTCAAAATTTATTTAGAAAAACCACAAAATATTAACGAAATATCTGCTAGTTTAGAGCGATTTCAAACCTGGGTTAAAGCAGTTTTAGAAACTATAGAAGAATGGAATATTTATTTGCCATTAGAGGTAGTTAACGAGCCAGAAATAGCAGATATTACAATTTTGCGATCGCGCCCTCCTATTCAGCCCACTTTTAACCAAGAAACTGGTAAATTCGATATCCCCCGCGCCCGCACGGCAGAAACTCGCTATGAATTCTATCTGAAATCAACAGAAAATGGGGAAAAGATTTTATCTCATAAGATGACTATTTTTCTCAGTCCCGACCAAAGTTTAGACTATACAATTGCTACTTCCCGTCACGAATTAGGTCACGCTTTAGGAATTTGGGGTCATTCTCCTTTAGAAACCGATGCTTTATACTTTTCCCAAGTCAGAAATCCACCCAAAATTTCCGCCAGAGATATTAATACCTTAAAAGTAATTTACCAACAACCTACGAGATTGGGGTGGGAAATAGTTGATAGTTGATAGTTGATAGTTGATAGTTGATAGTTGACAGTTGATGGAGCGCTTTTTTTTGTCAGATAGATAATCTGGTGCCTTAGCGGAGCATAACGCACCCTACAGATAGCTAAGATAGGTAGGATATAATTTACCCAGTTAAGGGATAGCAAGAATGAATTTAGAGCAACCATTAGGTTTAGTGATTCAAGGTTCCCTATCAGAAGGGTTAGAAGTGCGATTGTTGCCGGATATCTCGGTGGAGGATATGCGGGTGGGAAAGTTTTTGGTAGTGAAGGGAGTGCGATCGCGTTTTTTCTGTATGCTAACTGATATATCCTTGGGGACTTCGAGTCAGCGGATTCTCGCTAATCCTCCGAATCCTGATGATGATTTTTTATTGGAGGTATTGGCAGGTAGCGGTACTTTCGGTACGGTGAATCTCACGCCGATGTTGATGTTTACGCCTCCGGAGTTTGTGAGTAAGATCAAAAATATTACTGAAAATGGCAATACTTCTTTAGCTTCTTTTCAACCTCAAAGTAGTGAGGAGATGGAATTACTACCTGTTAAGACTATTCCTAGTCATTTTTCTCAGGTTTATGATGCTAGCGAAAGGGATTTTCGGGCGGTTTTTGGTTGGGAAGACGATCCTCATAAGCGAAATTTCGCTGTGGGTAACCCTTTAGATATGAATGTGCCTATCTGTTTGGATTTAGATAGGTTTGTGGAAAGGAGTAATGGTGTTTTTGGTAAATCTGGTACGGGGAAATCTTTTCTGACGCGGTTATTATTATCGGGGATTATTCGGAAGGAAGCAGCAGTTAATTTAATTTTCGATATGCACTCCGAATATGGTTGGGAAGCTGTAGCAGAAGGAAAACAAGTTAGTACAGTTAAAGGATTAAGACAATTATTTCCTTCCCAAGTACAAGTTTATACCCTCGATCCTGCATCTACGAAACGACGCGGTATTAGAGATGCTCATGAATTATATCTCAGTTACGACCAAATCGAAGTAGAAGATATCGCCCTTGTCCGTCAAGAGTTAAACTTATCCGAAGCTAGTCTGGAAAATGCGATCATTTTACGGAATGAGTTTGGTAAATCCTGGATTACTCAGCTCCTCAATATGACAAACGAGGAAATTCAAGAATTTTGCGATACCAGACGCGGCAATAAATCCTCGATTATGGCATTACAGCGAAAACTCTTGCGTCTCGAAGAGTTAAAATACATGCGGAGTGCTTGCCCTCATAATTATATAGATCAAATATTGCAAACTCTCGATGCCGGAAAACATGTCGTTGTCGAATTCGGTTCCCAATCCAACATGCTATCTTACATGTTAGCCACCAACGTCATGACGCGCCGGATTCACAGTAAATACGTCCAAAAAGCCGAAAAATTCCTCCAATCCAAAAAAGTTTGCGATCGCCCCCGTCAATTAGTCATTACCATAGAAGAAGCCCACCGCTTTCTCGATTCCGCTACCGTCAGGCAAACTATCTTCGGTATCATTGCCCGCGAAATGCGGAAATATTTCGTTACCTTACTGATTGTCGATCAGCGTCCGTCGGGGATAGATAATGAAGTAATGTCGCAAATTGGTACGAGAATCACCTGTTTGCTCAATGACGATAGGGATATCGATGCCATATTTACTGGAGTATCGGGGGGACAAAGTTTAAGATCCGTTTTAGCTAAGTTAGACTCTAAGCAACAAGCTTTAATTTTAGGACATGCTGTCCCTATGCCTGTGGTAGTGAAGACTCGCGGTTACGATCAGAAATTTTATCAGGAAATTGGGGAAAAATCTTGGAGTGAGGAGTCGGATGAGGTGGTTTTTGCGGCAGCAGAGGTGGCTAAGGCAGATTTGGGGTTTTGAGGGATTGTTTTTAGGTAAAGTATAGGTTATTCAGGATATTTTATCCTAAACTATTATTTAACATGCCAATGTAATAAAGCTCGTTTCTCAAAGTTATCAAAACTTTTAAAGTCAAAAGCACAACTTTTTCAAACTTTGAGTCTATTCTTTATTTATTCAACTAGCCTATTAATTATGCGACTTTCAAAAATGTCAATCTCTTATTTTTCTAATAAACTATCAAGAATGCACAACATTTGGTCAGTATCATCAGTCGAATCACCAGGGAACCAACCTTCCATACCTTTTGATTTTTGATAGCGGGTAATTTGATTGTAGTCATGGAGTCCGTTAGGATATTTTTCGGTAACTTGTTGTTTGGATATCCATTCAGTGCCAAAGCCGAGAGCATCGCCGATAGCTGTACCGAAAATGAGGAAACCGGGGTGACTATTCTTCTCTGCGAGGTTTGGTAAAGCTTTGATTTCTCTGGGCAAATTAGCTGTATCTATAATCTATAGGTTTACTACAGCTTGAGAATAGATACTAACCTGAAGTGCTGGAGCTAATCAGTTGCGATCGGCTTCGCTCCTACCGAAGGCGATCGCTCTTTCCCCTCATCCTAGAATATTTTCCTCAAACTGAAATCTTGGCGATGTAACGTTATGTTAAGCTATCTAGCCTGAATGGAAAAGATGGGGAAGAAATGCAGGTTGTATTCTTGCTCCCCCCTAATTCAAGGGGGGCTGGGGGGGTGAAAAGGCAAAAACAAGTATCTTTGCCTTCATTGGGATGCTCCCAGATTAGAAATAGCTTCTCCCAACTCAGGCGATAGCTTCGCGGGCGCGAAGCGCCATCGCAAAATTACTAAACCAATTCTCCTTGAAGAGCTTACCAAGAGGCAGTTTCTCTCCTCCCTGCGAGAAAGCTCCCCTGTCATCTTCCATCAGGGACTACCGTCTGGAAATTTATTGTGCCAGAATCGATTAAAGTGGGTTCGTTGCAGCAAGACAATGATCGAGCAAATTCTACGACAGCGATATAAAATTCTTGATAAGTTGGGCGCTGGTGGGGTGGGAGAAACTTATATCGCAGAAGATTTGGATATTCCCGTCTCTCCCAAACCCAAATGTGTCGTCAAGCGGCTTCATCCTAAAGCCATTGATGGAGATAATCAGCGCCTCTTCCAGAAAGAAGCGGAAATCCTGTACAAATTGGGCGAAAATCACGACCAAATTCCCAAACTTTTTGCCTATTTTGAGGAAAATGGGGAATTTTTTTTGGTTCAGGAATTAATTGAGGGGCATAACTTAAGCGAGGAATTAATTCAGGGCAAACCTTGGAGCGAAGCCGAAGTTACTAAATTATTACAAGAAATCCTCGATGTCTTGGCATTTGTCCACCAGCATAATGTTATTCATCGGGATATTAAGCCGTCAAATATCATGCGACGCAAATCAGATGGTAAACTAATTCTGATTGACTTTGGTGCAGTTAAAGAAGTTGGCAAGTTAAAAATAAATAGCGATGATTCAACTACTTTGACGATTGGTATTGGTACATTTGGCTATATGCCCAGCGAACAAGCTTTGGGTAAACCTAAATTGAGTAGCGATATTTATGCCGTGGGGATGATGGCGATTCAAGCTCTAACAGGAATATCGCCCAAACAACTTCCTGAAGATGAAAATGGCGAACTGATTTGGCAAAACCACGCCCATGTTAGCGCAGAATTGACGAATATTATTAACAAAATGGTGCGGTATCACTTCAACCAACGCTATCAGTCTGCCATCGAAGTATTGCAAGAGATTAAACCGGATACAGTTCAAGAATTTTCCCCATCGGCAATATCCGCACTCACTCCAGTTAAAGTTGAGGATAAATGGGGTTATAAAGATCAAAATGGACAATTAGTTATTACACCTCAATTTGATAAAGCAGGTAAATTTGCGGAAGGAATGGCAGAGGTAAAAATTGGCTCTAAATGGGGTTATATTGACCAAAGCGGGCGAGTAGTAATTAAACCGGAATTTGATAAAGTGGGGAGTTTCTGTGAAGGGCAAGCTAGAGTCAAAATTGGTGAAAAGTGTACTTATATTGACAAGACAGGCAAAATCTTGTTCGATGAAGCCAGTAGCTTTTTTGAAGGGTTGGCAAGAGTGAAGATTTGCGATCGCTACGGCTACATCGATAAAACGATACAAGTCGTTATCCCGCCTCAGTTTGACAAGGCTTGGAATTTTTCCGAAGGGCTAGCGGTAGTGAAAATTGGCGATCGCTATGGTTATATTGATAAAACGGGGGAATTAGTCAATCAGCCCCGATTCGATCGAGCTTGGAGTTTTTCGGAAGGAATCGCTTTAGTCAGAATTAGCGACAAGTATGCTTATATTGACAAAAACGGAGAGTTAGCCAGTCAGTTATTTGATGAAGTAGGTAGTTTTTCTGAAGGATTGGCTACGGTAAAAATTAATGAAAAGTGGGGCTATATTGATAAGACTGGACAATTGGTAATTCAGCCACATTTTTCTGTTGCTAGTAATTTCTGTCAAGGCAAAGCTAGTGTTGAATTAAAAAATAAGTTGTTGGGGTTATTACCTATGGGCGATCAGGTGGGTTATATTGATAAAACTGGCAAGTTTATTTCACAACAATCGGAATTATAGGACAGATGCTAAGTGGGTAGTACAAGAGCTGATAAGCTGCTACGCATTTAATTTGTATATCCCCACACCCTACACCCCTTTCGATAAATTTACTATCCAATTTAGATGCACCGCAGCTTATCAGTGGTGCGTTATGCTGAAAGCATAACGCACCCTACCAGAACATCAAAGAAGCAGAAAGAAAGGTGGAGAAGCGCGTCTATTGACCGCTTCGTAACATCCTTTTCAGAATCCCTCGTGTTTCAACCGGGGGAGTACGTCAAAAACCTGAGTTCGACGAAAGATCCGAAGCTGAAAGCCAGTAAACAAGAGCTTTACAGCATTTTAAGCTCAAATCTCTTA
>DOIX01000263.1:20042-22030 GCA_003511885.1 Cyanobacteria bacterium UBA11153 | reverse complement strand
GTCAACTGTCCACTGCTATACCACCGATCTAAACTTTAACGCCACGACTCAGTGCCGTGACTCGTTGGGCATCAGAGAAAACCCCCAATCCTTGGATTTCTGTAATTGGTGGGTTGACTTCTACTTTAAGTACTTGTGCGGTAAATACGAAAACTGTGCGATCGATCAGATGGAGTGCTAGCCAAGGTTGGCTGAGGAAGTCTGGTAGTTGTTGGGCGAAGGCTTCTGGTGCGATGGGGATATCAAATGATTCGGTTTCGCCGTTGATGTAGTGGAAGGTGATTTCTGTGAAGCTATCTTGATTTTCCATTGGGATATCTTGATTCAAGGTTTCGCCATGTTAGTTATTGCGATTTCAACCACAACAACTAACATGGTATGTGTCTTTCTTCAAGATCTAACGAGAAAAAACTCTGTTAACTTTATCTAATCCGTCGGGAAGCCCCCCGTTATCATCTTTAATTTAACTGGGGAGGATGTCACTTTCTACCACCTCCAGATAACTGACTTTGCTGTAATCCTGACTGGCTGAGTCCAGGATTATTAGGGGTTTGGGTGGAGTATTGTCCTGGATTAGGATAAGTTGTTCCTCCTGTGGGGGCTGAGGGATAAGTGTTATAGCTACTTACTCCGCTTCCAGTAGTGGGAGGATAGCTATAAGTGGGTTGTCCGGCTCCATTGTAGCCACTTACTCCGCCTCCGGTAGCGGGGGGATAGGTGTAAGTGGGTTGTCCGGCTCCATTGTAGCCACTTACTCCGGGCGTATTGGTGGGAGGATAGTTGTAATTAAATTGTTTGGTTTGATTGTATCGTGTCACTCCTGTGGCGGGTGAAGTTGTGCTTAATCCTGGATTTGTGTAATTTGGTAAGTTTGGATTTTGAATGTTAGTCGGGAGATTGTTAATCTGTGCCCTACTGGCTTCGGTTTCTGCGGCTCGATTCATCGCCTCTTGCAAGGCGCTGGTGGGTTTAATATTGCGATCGCTCTCGATCGAATTGTACCTCTTGCCATTAGGGTTAACTGGATCTGTCGTTCCCGAGCCTGTTCCGGAAGATTCTATACCAGAATTGTTGAGATTTGTCAATCCATCCCCACCAGATAGAGGATTAAAATTTAAAGCATCTTGTACAGATTTAGCGAAGGGATTAATGCTATCTGGCTTCTGTGGGGATGTAATGTTTAGATTTGGCTCGCTTGATTTTTCCTCTGACTTTGCCCCTAATAATCCAGGGACTGAATTCGTTGCTGATTTCCCTGAATTTGATTTCTTCGGATCGTTTTCTGGTAGAGTGTTTGAGGATAAAGCATCGGTTTTGTTGAATTCGTCAATTAGGACTCTTGAACTATCAATATCTATACCAATAGCGGCGAGTTCCTCTGCTGAGAGGGTTGGTGTCGGTTTTGTTTCCTCAAATGGATTGGATTTCTGCTTTTGCTCAAATTGATTAGACTGCTTGGCTTGAGGAAGAAGAAAACTAAACGCATCGGGATTCTTTAAATACTGCCAACCAGCCGCAGCTAAGGATCCTAAGATGACTGTGGATACTAAAAAGAGCGGTTGTGTCAAGGGCTGGAGGCGAGACTTGAGGTAACGGAGACGGGCTGGTAGTTGATTTGGAGATGACATAGGAGTAAATTATCGTTTGGCTTTAGTATTTTTAATGGTAGCTGTAACACTGATTCACTAATGTCCCAAACCCAGTTTTTGCGATCGCACAAATATATCAATTATTAATTGGATGAAGTCCAAATTTCTATGAAGTTGGCAGTTGGCAGTTGAGAGTTGGCAGGGAAATAAAATGTACCTCATGGGGTGAAGCATTTGCGGCTTAGGTTATTGGGTATATTATTAAGTTTTGTAAACCATAGCTTTCTCCTGGTGGTGGAAGAAACAATAGATAGGGTTTGCTGAAAAAGTCGGATCGTGAGGATGGGGTGTGGGGTGTGGCACAATTTTCGAGTTTCCGTGAAAAACTGTCTGAATTTT
>DOIX01000263.1:0-19802 GCA_003511885.1 Cyanobacteria bacterium UBA11153 | reverse complement strand
AACTCAAGACAGCACTCGAAGCTAATTGTTGTCAAGGTTAATGACTTATACAGCAAGCCCTAGATATTTTTGCTCAACCCTCTTTCCTCATTGTAGCGCTAGTTTTTCCCTGCCACTCAGGAGATCGATCGATTGTCAAGGAAACTGGATTTAGGGGAGTGGAATAGCAGATACAGAGGAGGGGGGGGGTGAGGGACAAGAGTAGTATGGGCAGTTAACTCTTCCCCATTCCTTGCCAGAGCATCTCCTATCCCACTACCTTCCAGTTATTGTGCTACTTTAAATAACAAAAATCCTCCGACACTGAAACCTAAAGAATTTGGTAACCAGGCAGCTACAATGGGCGGCAAGTAGTTACTTAATCCCAAAGCATCTCCTACAGCCATTAGCATATAGTAAAGGAAAATTACCAATACGCTAATACCAAAACCAGTTGCTTTAGTAGTCCGCTGCGGGCTATTCCCTAACGCTCCACCAACTAAACCAAAAACTAGACAAGCAAAGGGTAAGGCAATTTTTTGATTAATCCGGATCAGTAACTTTCTAATTTTCTGTTCATCACCTGTCAGGAGTTCTAATTTTAGACGTTCTCTTGATTGAGTAATGTTCATTTCATCGTAGTCTCTACCTTGGTTTGCCAAATCCAAGGGAGTCCGTGGTAGTTGTAATTTTTGGTGTTCAAATCGAAGGATATTGCGATATGAGGCATCGGGGGAGATTAAATAAATAGTTCCGTTAAAGAAATCCCAGGTACTTTCTCCAATATTCCAAATTGCTGATTGGGCGGTAACGATTTGGTTAATAGCATTTTCTGACCAATCCAGAATAGTTAATCCTTTCATCTTTTCGCCATCAAATTCCTGGGCGTAGAAAATCCGTTTAAGGATGGTTTCTTTTTTGCCATTATCTTGTTCAACTTCGCCGAATTCTCGATAAAATATATTTCGTTCTTGAAAGGAAGGTTTTTCCTTACTTAAGGCTTTTTCTAAAGTTTGGGTTGCTTGATAGTTAGCGGCTGGTACAACATATTCATTAAAGACAAAAGTTATGCCAGTAACGATTAAACTAAGGATTAATGCGGGTAGCACTAGGCGATAGATACTAATGCCGCAACTGCGCAGAGCAATTAATTCGCTATCGCTGGCTAAACGGCTATAAGTTAATAATGTTGCCAGTAAAACTGAGGTAGGGAAGGCATACGCCATAAATTGGGGCAAGCTCAGGGCTAATACTTTGAGGACTAGGGTAGCGGGTAATCCTTCATCTACAGCTTTTCGCATTAAATCGAATAAGCTACCAATAGTTACCCCAACGGAAGAAAACATACCCATGCCAAATAGAAATGGAGGGATTAATTCGGTGATAATGTAACGATCCATCACCGATAATCCGGGAATTAGTGAAAGTCTCGATTGAGATTTACCGACTGTCATAAGAGGGGGAGTAAAGATTGGGAAGTGGATAGTGGATAGTGGATAATTGATAATTGATAGTGGACAGTTGATAGTTGATGATTAAGCATTTCCCTAGCTCCTAGCCCCTAGCCCCCTGTCTCCTCAGTAGATAAATTCATCACCCAAGTAGTATTGCCGAACTAGGGGGTTGTTGTAAAGTTCTTCGGCGCTACCAGAGGCGAGAATTTGTCCGTCTCTCATAATATAGGCGCGATCGGTGATGGCAAGGGTTTCGCGGACGTTATGATCGGTAATTAATATCCCCATTTTGCGATCGCGCAATCTGGCAATAATTTTCTGAATCTCAGACACGGCAATGGGATCCACCCCGGCAAATGGTTCATCTAAAAATAAGAATTTTGGTCCTTCCATACCGGAAGCTAAGGATCTTGCTAATTCTGTCCGCCTTCTTTCTCCTCCTGATACCTGACGACCTAATGTATTGGCAACTTTTTGTAAGTTAAATTCTTCTAGCAAGTTTAGCATTCTTTTGCGCCATTCCTGACGCGGTACTTTGGTTTGTTCTAGTACTAATCGAAGATTTTCTCCCACTGTGAGATTGCGGAAAATACTGGCTTCTTGAGCTAGATAGCCAATTCCCAGGTTAGCTCTTTTGTGAATTGGCAAATTCGTAATATCTTGATTATCCAACCAAACTTTTCCTGTGTCGGGTTTTTCTAACCCCGTACCAATATAGAATGTGGTGGTTTTTCCTGCACCGTTTGGGCCTAGTAATCCTACTACTTCTCCTTGAGCTACGGAAAGGTTGACGCGATTGACAATTGCTCTTTTGTTATAGGATTTATGGATATTTTCGAGAACTATTTTCAATCTTACCTTCCCTTTGCTTGTGGATCGTTAATTAGATAAATTGATTCTACCTGTTGATTGGCGCTGGGTTCGGCGACAAAGCGGTTTTCATCGAGTAAGTAGGTAACCACTTCACCGCGTATGCTGTTTCCCTCTTGCAAAACATAGACATTCCCTGTGAGAATGATCCGGCGATCCCGATCGAAGTATTGGGCTTGGGCGGCGGTGGCTTGAATTTGGCGGGCGGGATATTCCATCTGTACCCTGCCTCGCGCTGTGAATACTCCTGTTTGGGTGTTGGCTTCCTGGATATCTGAGCGAATAATTAGGGCACGTTTATCGTTGGTTTGGGCTTGGGCTTTTTCTAGGTGGGGGGGAATTGCGATGCCGAAGGCGAGCGAAGCTATCCCGCAAGCTAATGCTAGTGGCAGGATTAAGCCTAAACTCAGGTGTTGCTTTGGGTTAATAGTCTGTTGAGAGCTGGATTTCATAATTTTTAGGGTTAATAAGATTAGTTTTATATCAATGTCGATAGTGTACGCCAAATTTGACAGGAAAGCCTAGAGCTGTTCCTCACTGGGATAATCCTCCAAGTCTTTCCGTAGTTTGACGCTCGGTAATCTCTCAATGTTTCTCTTGAAGCTAATTTCCTGACGGTGTTACGCGATCGCAAACCATAAGCTGTTAAGCCGCTCAATGGATAGTGGATACGCTTGCCTCTGAGCGCGATTTCCACGACTACAGCAACCGCCCTGGCGCTTAAGACGTTCTCAATTCCAGCAAACCATAGATTTTACAGTTTTTTCCCCATCCCCTAGCCCCTAGCTATATGTCTTTTCTTTATCGTATCTTCACAAAACTAGTCATAATTTAAAGATTCTATGAAGTTGATACACAAATCGATATATTCTTATGGTTATGGAGTACGATGCTTAAATTAGCAGGCTTGCGCAACCGGAGCGCTGACAGGGAAAATTTCCCCTTACTACTCCCCCTCTACCTCAACTCCAGAGGTAATTTGTAAGTCGCTATTAAGTTTGAGTTATTCTTCAGAGGCAAACACAAAATGATAAATTTTACAAAAACTGCTGCTGTTATTGGCTTAGTCGCTGGTAGCTCTTTGGGTTTGGCAGCCATCCCCGCCCAAGCTTTCTCCTTTGGTAACGACGGTATCCAATTTGATAAGGATACCCTGGTTGATTTTGGCTTCATATCCTCTCAAGGTTTGTTCAAGTCAACCTTGTCTGTGTTTGATGGCACGACAAGTACTGTTTTGTTCGCAGAAACAAAGGCTTTTGACACCTCACTGACTGATTTCAAAGGCTCTTGCCCTAAAACAGTTAGCTCTCCAAGTGGTAATTGCGAAAACTCTTTCCTTTTTAAGAGCGGTGTAAATTACAGCTTACTGCTAGACTCGACTCCTAACGGTAAGGTATACTCAACAACTAGCTTAAATAATCCTGCTACCCTTCAAGCCATTTTCACAGAGACAGGTGCTAACAGCTACCTAATTGCCTTTGACGATCGAGGGAATCGAAATGATGTAGACTTCAACGACTTCAAGGTTACTGCTGAGTTTAAATCAGTGCCCGAACCAACTGCTTTGGCAGGTTTAGGATTAGTTGCTGGTACAATTGCCCTCAGCAGTCGTCGCAAAAAGAATCAAGCTTAGATTCAAAGCCTGAAATAGCGATCTTCAGTCCCAATTAAGTGCAGAATAGAAACCCGGTTTATTGAATAAACCGGGTTTCTATAGCAACCTCCAGGACGGTTAAGGCATTCTAAATCCCTGAAACCATTGGATTTTACGACTTTCTTCCCTATCCCCCATCCCCTAGCCCCTACTCCCTCGCTATATGTGGTTTTTGGAGTACCTCACTGCTAGGGAAAGCGTTGTCATATTTTTTCTTAACTCCAACAAGAATTACTTGCTAGTTTTCGTAGTCTTTTTCGTCGTTGTTTTCTTGGTAGTCGAAGTAGTTTTACTCGTTTTCCCTCTACTAGAATTTTCTGACTTTTTATCTTTCGTTCCCGATTTTTTGGTAGATGCTTTAGCTGCTAACAAATCTAATGCGATTGCCAGAGTCATGTCTTCTACGGAGCTATCTTCTGGAATTCCTACATTAGTTTTGCCATGGTTGATATATTCACCATAAGGACCTTTGTAAATATTAACGGGTTCCCCATCATCGGGATGAGCGCCCAATTCTCGTAAAGCTTCCTTTGCAGTACTTTTACTGCTACTCCGTCCTTTTTTGGGTTGAGCTAATAACTCTAATGCACGTTCTAGCGTAATTGTCAAGACATTATCTTCAGCTTTGAGCGATCGATAGTCTTTTCCATCTTTACCTCGATCGTGAACTACATAAGGGCCAAAACGTCCTAAGCTAGCAGCAATTTTCCCTCCCGTATCGGGGTGCATACCCAGTTTTCTAGGTAATGTCAGAAGTCCGACTGCCATTTCCAGGGTAACATCGCTGATATTAACACCTTTGGGTAAGGAGGCGCGTTTGGGTTTTTTATTCTCTTCGGTTAATTCGCCTAATTGAACGTAAGGACCGTAAGTACCGTTTAAGATAAAAATGGGTTCTCCTGTTTCTGGGTGGATGCCTAATGTATCTGGTCCTTCGGTTTTCTGTTTGAGGAGGATTTCGACTTGTCCATCATTAAGTTCAGCGGGAGTTACATCTTGAGGTAGGGAAGCGGTTAATATTTCTTCACCATTATTCAATTCCACATAAGCCCCAAATTTCCCAATCCGGACTTTAGCTTCTAGATTTTCTAGTTCAATGGTACGGGCTTCGATGGTGTTAATTTGGCTTTCTCTTTGTTTGACTTGATTGTCTAAGCCTTTTTCACCGAGATAGAATTCGCGCAGGTAGGGCAGCCATGCAGCTTCGCCTGTGGAAATTTCATCTAGGGTTTGTTCCATTTTGGCGGTGAATCCGGTGTTTACTAAGTCGGGAAAGTGTTTTTCGAGGAGACTGGTAACGGCGAAAGCGGTAAAGGTGGGAATGAGGGCATTTTTGGTTTGTTGGGCATAACCGCGATCGACAATTGTGCCAATGATACTGGCATAAGTACTGGGACGACCAATCCCTTCACTTTCTAAAGTTTTGACTAGGGAAGCTTCAGTATAACGGGCGGGAGGTTGGGTTTCATGACCAATTGCTTCTAATTTTTGGCATTTGGGACGATCTCCCACTTTCATTGGTGGTAAAATCACTTCTCGATCTTCTAATGCTGCGTCAGGATCGTCAGAACCTTCCACATAAGCTCGGAGATAGCCAGGAAAATCAATCCGTTTGCCTGTAGAACGGAATCCGGCATCTTCTACTTGCAAATCTACCGTAATTTGGGTTTGTCTGGCATCTGCCATCTGGCAAGCGACGGTACGCTTCCAAATTAAATCGTAGACTTGTAATTCTCTGCCTTCGAGGTTGGTATCTTTGGGGGTACGGAAAGTGTTTCCGGCTGGGCGAATGGCTTCGTGGGCTTCTTGTGCGCCTTTGGCTTTGGTAGTGTATTGCCGGGGCTTGGGGCTGAGGTATTGGGAACCATACATTTGTTCGACACATGTCCGTGCGGCTGCGATCGCCTGATCGGATAAATGTACCGAATCTGTCCGCATGTAAGTAATATAACCCTGTTCGTACAAACTTTGGGCTGTCCGCATCGTATCCCTTGCTGATAAACGCAATTTGCGGTTGGCTTCCTGTTGCAGGGTAGAAGTGGTAAAGGGAGGGGATGGTTTGCGGGTAACGGGACGTTCGTCAATTTGAGTTACCGTCCATGGTTTATTGGTAAGACGGGTAACTAACTCTCTCGCTTGAGTTTCATTAAGCCGAAGTACATGCCGACCTTGGATAATATTACCCGTATTGGGATCGAAATCGCTACCTGTGGCAACTTTTGTCCCTGCCACTGACACTAATTTCGACTCAAAGGGACTTTTGCTTTGTTCGAGAATTGCCTTTAAATCCCAATAACTCCCTTGGCGAAAGGCACGGCGTTGCCTTTCTCTATTTACCAATAATCTCACGGCAACCGATTGTACTCTGCCAGCAGATAAACCCCAAGATATTTTTTTCCACAGGAGGGGAGACAGGGTATATCCTACCAATCGATCTAAAATTCGCCGCGTTTCTTGGGCACGCACCACTTGATCGTCAATGTTACGACAATTTTTCAGGGCATTGCGGATGGCTTCTTTGGTAATTTCATGGAAAACCATCCGTTTGATGGGTACTTTGGGTTTGAGTAGTTGCAATAAATGCCAACTTATGCTTTCCCCTTCTCTATCTTCATCAGTAGCTAGCACTAATTCGTTAGCACTTTTGAGCGCATCTTGAAGTTGCTTAACAATTTTCTTTTTATCCTTGGGGACAACATAGATTGGCTCAAAGTCAGCATCTACATTCACCCCCAATTGCGCCCATTTTTCTCCCTTCACAGCTTCAGGAATTTCGCTAGCCGATTGGGGCAAATCGCGGACATGACCCATCGATGCCTCAACCTGGTAACCTGATGGCAGGAAATTGCGGATGGTGCGTGCTTTGGTGGGAGATTCGACGATGACGAGGGTTGTCATGGGTATTCTACAAATATCAGCCTAGCTGAACAGTCTAATCGATATATCCTCTTAGTGAGTAGGGAATGGGAAATGGGGAGTAGGGGAAATTTCGCTTTAGCAGTTGCTTCCCCCTAGTCCCCAGCCTCTCGCCTCTAGCTCCTAGTCTCTAGCTCCTGCTGCGATCGCAGTAGGTTTCCTATTCTCTCTTATATCTGATTTTGGATTAATCTTAAATTTCTACAGTAACCTTATTTTTTATGCTCTGTCAAAATGGCTGATGGTGTACGCTGTGAAAGGATCTCCCTTTGGATATAGGTTAGAGGTAAAGGGTTAGAGGTAAAGGGTTAGAGGTTACAGGTAAACCAGAAATAATGTAGGGGTGTTAGTTATCGTCGGGCAGGGCGAAGTATTCTGATAGGTTATTGTTATCGCCGGGGGTAGGGCGAAGCATTCCGATACAAATATTCGGGTTATATGCCAAGGTTAGCGCCGGAATGCTAGGCTAACGCAGAGCTAGGCTAACGCCACGCTCCGCTAACGCTAACGCCCCTACAACATTGATTGTAATATATATTGATCGTGCGATCGCGCACCAATTAACCAATCAATCACCCACCAATCACCCGCAAATAATCAATCAATCACCCACCAATACTGTAGGGGTGAAGCATTCGGGCGATATGATAACAAGGAAAACCAATAACATTTATATCCGAATGCTTCACCCTACCTCCACCGATAACATGAAAATAACCCTGCCCCTCGCGATAAGATTAAAATAACATATTGATAACGCGATGTTTTGTTATTGTTATCATCAGGCAGGGCGAAGTATTCCGATAGGTTATTGTTATCGTCGGGCAGGGCGAAGCATTCCGATACAAATATTCGGGTTATATGCAAAGGTTAGCGCCGGAATGCTAGGCTAACGCCACGCTCCGCTAACGCTAACGCCCCTACAAGATTAATTGTGAATGTATATCTAATTCGCGATGTCGAAGGCAAGGGAAGCTATCTTCGGTATATAAGATGAATAACCTCAATTACCAACTAATTTATCCCGCAATTTCTTAATGCGATCGCGAAATTTGGCTGCCTCTTCAAATTCTAGCTTTTTGGCGGCTTCTTTCATCTGTGCTTCTAGTTGGCTAATTAATTCTGGAATATCTTCTAAGGATAAGTCATCAGCCTGGGTATAAACCTCTTCTAACTGTTGAGCATTCAATCTTCGCGATACGTCTAAGAAGGCTAATATGGCGTTACTAGATTTCTTGATAACAGGTTGAGGTGTAATTCCGTGGATTTTATTATAAGCTATTTGAATTCCCCGCCGTCTTTCGGTTTCGTCGATGGCTTTTTTCATGCTATCAGTTAAATTATCTCCATATAGAATTGCTTGTCCTCGCACATGACGTGCTGCCCTACCAATGGTTTGAATTAGGGATCTTTCTGCCCTTAAAAATCCTTCTTTGTCGGCATCTAAGATGGCTACTAAAGATACTTGTGGTAAATCTAATCCTTCCCGCAATAAGTTTACGCCGATTAAGACATCAAATTTACCTTCCTGTAAATCTTGTAATATTTCAATTCTTTCAATAGATTGAATCTCGGAATGGAGGTAACGTACTTCTATTCCTCTTTCTTGTAAGTATTGGGTTAAGTCTTCTGCCATCCGCTTTGTGAGGGTGGTAACTAATGTTCGTTCTCCTTTAGGTACTCTGGCTTTAATTTCACCTAGTAAATCGTCAATTTGTCCGGTGGTGGGGCGGACAAATATTTCTGGATCTATGACTCCTGTGGGACGAATTACTTGTTCGATAATTCGGTCTTCTGATTGTGCTAATTCCCAATCCCCAGGTGTAGCGGAAACAAAAATACATTGATTGACTTTTGCCCAAAATTCTTCGGCTTTCAAAGGGCGATTATCGGCTGCGCTCGGTAATCTAAAGCCATGTTCGATTAAAACTTGTTTTCTAGATTGGTCTCCATTATACATTGCCCTAATTTGCGGAACAGTAACGTGAGATTCATCAATGACTAATAGCCAATCTTTAGGAAAATAATCTATTAAACATTCCGGAGGTTCCCCTGGTTTCCGTCCAGCTAAATGACGAGAATAATTTTCCACTCCATTACAATAACCCACTTCTCGTAACATTTCTAGATCGTAACGAGTGCGCTGGGCTAAACGTTGGGCTTCTACTAATTTTCCTGCTTTCTCTAATTCAGCTAAACGGGTTTTAATTTCTGTTTCAATCTCTTGACAAGCTTCTTCAAATCGGTCATTGGGAGTGACAAAGTGGCGTGCGGGATAGATATTTAAACTATCGAAATTTTGGATAATTTTACCATTCACCGGATCTACATAGTAAATAGCTTCAATTTCATCGCCAAAGAATTCTACCCGAATAATTCTATCTTCATAAGCAGGTCCAATTTCCAAAACATCCCCTTTAACGCGAAACTTACTCCGTCCCAAATCTAGATCGTTACGACTGTACTGAATTGAGACTAAATCTCGCAATAGTTGGCGCTGATTAGTTTCCTCACCAACTCGTAAAGGAATGGCGGCTTTCAGATATTCTGAAGGGATACCTAAGCCATAGATACAGCTAATCGAGGCTACCACAATTACATCCCGCTTTTCAAATAGCGATCGCGTGGCGGAATGGCGCAGCATATCGATTTCATCGTTAATGGCTGCTGTTTTTTCGATATAAGTGTCAGTAACGGGGATATAAGCTTCTGGTTGGTAGTAATCGTAGTAAGAGATAAAATATTCAACTGCATTATGAGGAAAAAACTCTCGTAATTCGTTACATAGTTGGGCAGCTAAGGTTTTATTATGGGCTAAAACTAGGGTAGGTTTGCCGATTTTTTCGATAACAGAGGCGATGGAAAATGTTTTGCCTGTACCTGTCGCCCCTAGTAGGGTTTGGAAACGATTACCAGATTTAACCGATCCCGTCAGTTTTGCGATCGCGTGGGGTTGATCCCCTGTGGGTTTGAAGGGGGCTTGGAGATGGAATTGTGTCATAATTTGGGAATGGGGAGGAATCTTTTGAGTTTTGAGTTTTGAGTTTTTAGTAAAGATCTATTCTATTTTATCAAATTTTGTTGCATTTGGTAATAACAATATACTGATACTTGAATTGGAGATGTACAATCATGTTTTTGGAATATCTTTATATATGCCTAATAAAGCATTCTACCAAAACGTCAAACAGTGGGAGGTTTGGAAGGAAATAACGGATAACGGGGTGGCTATCAGTTTTGGCACAAGCGAACATATTTTGAGGTTCAAATCAACAGGTGATATTTCAGACAAGGCAGAGTGTATCCACAAGTTTGAAGCTGTAACTTACGAAGAGGCGGCGAGCATCTATAACCTGCGCATGGGTTATGGTCCTTATAAGCCTCATGGAGAGCCTGTTTTATGCCCCAACCATTGTGGAAGTTATTATTACCCCGAAAGTTCGGGTGAGTGTCCCTATTGTGGTGTTTTAGATTAGAAAAGGGATTTACGCATTTTCTCAGCACGAGCAAGACACTCATATTACCAATAGTTTTATGACAGTTAATTATCCTCTATATGTTGTAGTGCGAGCATCTTGCTCGCTGGGGGTAAAGCTCGCTGGGGGTAAAGCTCGCTGGGGGTAAGGCTCGCTGGGGGTAAGGCTCGCTGGGGGTAAGGCTCGCTGGGGGTAAGGCTCGCTGGGGGTTTTGCGTAAGTCCTGACTATAATAAAACTGAGAAGTACAAAGATAGCAGCCTGGTAGCAGGTGACAATAATCAGGGAAACTCTTGAGGAACAATATCCTGGGATATTCTGTCACCCTCTTAATGGTAACAATCTAGAAAATTAGGATAATTATATGGCAAAATTTCGGATCGTAGGTCAAATTATCGATAACAAAAATGATCGTCGCGTTTCCGGGCTTCGGGTAGAAGCCTGGGATAAAGATTTAATGCGTAACGACTTCCTCGACACCACCACCACTGATGGAAAAGGTAAGTTTAACATCGAGTTTGATGATACTGATTTTCAAGATATCTTCTTAGACAGGGAACCAGACATCTTTTTTAAAGTTTTTCAGGATAGCAAGCTAATTGCTAGTACCGAAGATTCTATTTTGTGGAATGTGAAAAATCGAGATACTCAAATGACGATTAACATTACTCAATTAAGTCCCGGCTTTAATCTAGCAGAAGCTAAAGCGATGTTGGGAATATGTAGCGAATTAAATGGACAATTACAACCTACCCCACCCAATACAGTACCGCCTCTTCCACCAGTACCTTTACCTTCTAATTGGCAAAAAATCTATCGCTCCAACGAATCTATATTGGATAATGTTTGGGAACTTTGGAAAAATACTGAAGTGACGGGACAATATGCTTTGGCTTTTCGGGGTACAGTTACTACTAAACCTAGTATTGTTGAAGATATCCTCGCTGTGATGATTCCTGCCAAAGGTAGCATAGATCTAAAAATTGGCGACTTTTCTTATCAATTGGCAGAAGATGCTCGTGCTGGAGTCCATGTTGGATTTACTCTAGGTTTGGCAACATTAATATTAGATGTAATCGATAAAATAAACGATTACGCGGCTAAAGGAGCAACTCAATTTTTTATTACCGGGCACAGTCAAGGTGCAGCATTAGCCACACTTTGTCGTTCCTTACTTCAGTATACAAAACGTGTTAAAGTCAAGGACTTAACCTACAAAACCTATATTTTTGCCCAGCCCAAACCCGGTAACGATTACTACGGATATGATTTCGACGCAATCGCAAGCAATCAAGGTATGGCTTTTCGCGTTACCAACAGTTGCGACTGGGTTCCCCAAGTTCCCTTCACCATTCAGTTATTAAAAGATCCCAGTGCCCCTAACCCACTAACTGAGTTGAAGGAAAAACTTGAGAATCTCACAGACGATTTTGAACAACTAAAACAACTCAAGGATAAAATAGAAGAAAAACTCGAAAAACTTCCCAAATATAAACTTAAAGATAAGATTTTACCAACCCTAAATTATACAGGTTGTGGCATACCCATTACTCTATTAGGAACTCCAGGAGATAATCCGCAAAATCCCGATGATTTCTTCTGGCAACATCACACAGCAATGTATTATAAACTCCTCTGTGAAACATTTCCAGACAGTTAATAGCTAATTGCGGTAATAGGGCTATTTCAGGAAATTGGTATTAAACTGCTACGTATTTAAACTGCATATCTTCAAGTTAGGGAAAAAGTCATCAAACCTTCTCCCCTGCTCCCCCTCAGCCAAAATAGAGAAATTAAAAGTGTGACAGCTTACTAAGGAGGATTAGGGGGTACTAACTGATATAGCAACCGCCAGGGCAGTTAAGACATTCTCAATTCCTCAAACCATTAGACTTCTCGATAAACTAGGTTTTGCTCTAGGCAGGATAAGGGTTTCAGATTCTTTGAAAGGAGATGTCTATTGATTTGACATCTTTCTGCTCGAGCCCCTAGTCCCTAGCTATTGCCATCACCATCCCCATCAGCGCGATCGCAGGTGCGTTATAATCGATGGCGTATTCGTTACTGGCGTAGGATTTGGCATCATCAATATAGCTTAATGGTCCCAAGTCTTTGGGTGCTATCCCGTCTTGGGCGTAAGTGTTTGGCCCTCCCACCATTAAACCAGGGATAACAGTATTTTTGGCGACAGCCATGCGGTGATGGACGTTTTTGACGGAATTTGTCCCGACGCTGGTGACGAAGGATAAAGTAAAATGATTTTGTCCTAGGAGATAATTGAGTTGATCGATGGCTCCTTTTAAGTATTCTCGATTTTTGGTTAATTTATAGGCATACATCAGGGTAATCCCTTCTTCGGCTACTTTTTTATTGGATGCCCAGACAAAATTATCGCTGACTAAACGGTAACCACTTTTGGCAATTTTTTCGAGGAAGGAGTCGGCTTTGCCTAGGAGTTTGTCTTTGATTTGTTGTTGGAGATTGTCGGAACTTTGGTGGCGTTTCTGGAAAAGATAGTTTACCATCCCTAATGAGGAGGGATCTTTCCATTCAAACATGGTATAAGAGAATGAGGTAATTTCTCTTTCTAGATATTCCTGAAAAGTGGCATTACCTGTAGTAATAAACAATTCAGCGGCTGCCCACAAACGGTCATCTTTATCTGTATTTAAAGATTCTTCTGTATCCCATTCTCCAGCTAAATATTTACCGGAGCCGCCCTCATCTCCTTCAAACCAATCTACTTTCATTTCGGGTTCATTTTCCAGAAATTGCCATGCTTTTTGGGCGGATTTTAAGTATTGTTGGGCTAGTAATGTATCGAAAGGAGTGTAAATTCTGGCTGCCATTGCCAGGGCTGCGGCAAACTTGGCGGTTTCTGGTGTGGAAATTCCATAAATTAATCGGGGCTGGATATCTTGATTGGGTAAAATCATTCCAGGCCATTCTTTTCCCGATAGTTTGCGGTAAACTGCCCCGTCTTCCCGCTGCATCTTCATCAGCCAGTCTAATCCTACCCGTACTTCATCTAGGATATCAGGTCTGCCGTTACCGCTTTCGGGAATATTCAATTGGCGATCGCGAAATAGGTTAGGATATTGTTCGTATAGGCTTAATAGGCGACCAATCGTTACTGTTGTTGGTCCGACATATTTACCGAAATCTCCGGCATCATGCCATCCTCCTGTCGCCCTTTTGACTTCGCCTGCTTGATGGAAGTTATCGCTATGGGCAATTATCCCATCATTGAGATGACAGGGTGAATGACCAATTCCTGTGATTGTATCTCGGATGGCAACACCACAGCGTTGAAAATAGTATGAACGGAGCATTTTCGTAAAGGTATCTTGGTAGATATCTTTGCCAATCTCAAAGGGATATGATTCAATATTCCCATATTTGAGGTAATATTTTCCTTCTTTGTTAAATTCAGTAAAGTCAATTGTCTGGACTATATCTTGACTGGCTCCATCCCGGCGTTTTTCTCCAATTTGGGTAACAAATGCTGTTCGTTTGGTGCGGAAGTTGACTATTTCGATGCGGTTAGTTTCGGGAGTTGCTGCGTTAATTAATAAGGCAATTTTAAACCCATTCGGGTAGTATCCGACTTGATTGACGGCGAGTTTTGTACTGCTGTTTGGATTTACTACGGATTGCGCATTGCTTTTGACAAAGAATCCGTAAATCAATGATATTGCCCATCCCATAAAGAATCTTCTGTCTATTTTCATGATTTGTCTGTTTTCTGTGAATGGCTAATAGAAGGCAGGATAATTGCTAATGGTATAGCAACCGAATTGGCAGTTAATACCAATTTCCTCAAATAGCGCTACATATTTACCCCCCCCCTTATCAAGCAGGGCTGTTTCAAGAATGAAATTTGATAGAGCTAGAAAGCCGACTGGGCGCGATTTTCAGGTAATAAATCCTACTCAAAGAAAATTAGGGATTAATTATTACTAAAAACGCTTCTCTCCCCCTTCTCCCCTGCCTCCTGCTCCCCTTCTCCCCAATTTCTCAACCGAGAATGAAACAGCCCTGCTTATCAAGGGGGGAGCTAGAAGAGTATCTGTCGCAGGGATTTAGAAAATTGGTATAAGACGCTCTGAATTCCTGAAACTCCTGATTTGATATTCTTCTCTAGCCCCTAGCCCCTCAAAACTAGCCCCTAGCCCCTAAAAATTAGGTTCCGCGCCAAAAATTAACTTATCCTTGTCATAGACAGGAATATGAGCGCGTTTAACTAAGCCCTCCTGATTTTTTATTTCCTGATAGGACCAATCATTATCAGGATTCCACATCCCAATTGGACTAGCGAAGCTAAATTGAACTTCTTTTTTGTAATGTGGTTCCCCGCCGGGATAAAGTTTAGAGCCATCCACATCTATCTGAAGGTAATAAATTGTTGTAGAATTCCCCCAAGGGTTAAGTTGAGAAATAGTTACACCCGGTTGAGGAATGAAGTTGACATTGATATCTGTAGATTTTGCCCCTAAACTAATTACTTCACTCAAATCCACAAAATATCGGAAAGATAAGGGTTGAATAATTCTAGCAGGCCATCCCGATTGATTGTAGATAATAGTGCGAATCGTCGTGCTATCTGTTTGGTTAGCCAGTACTTCCGCTTCCACAAAAAATTCATCTTCCCTTTCTTCTGGCGGTGGAAAATTTGCTAATGGCTGCCCCCCATACTTGGTATACATTCTTGCGATGGCTCCTGTCAAGCCTCCATTGTAATCGGTGGCGACTTCTGTCATCTTAAAATTAGACCTATCGTCGATAAAATTATCGTTCTTATCCGGACCGCCAATTAATGCCCCATACAGGATATGTCGGGTTTTTTCCGGATTGGTTTTATTATTTGCCCAAGAACCGTGGGCTGTTCTATGATGGGGCTGAGTGGGTGGATTATTGCCAAAGCCGACAATATAACTGCGTTTTTGGGGATTATTGCCCAAAATATAGTTAATTTGTCTTTCGCCAAAGGCTGCGTATTTCCGCTTTTTCCAGGGCGATTTCACCGAGTCGCTGTAAACAAAGGCTAAAAATGCGGTTTTAGCGGTATATCGGAGGGAACCCCATTCACTGAGCCATGCTAAACCTCCCTTAGTATAGTAAATATGTTTTGACTGACAGCGATCGCACCAATAATCTAACCATCTCTCTACGTCTTCCTGATATTGGGCTTCACCTGTTAATTCGGCTAGCAACACGTAAGTACCATAGGATTTATCATCCCAAGTATGAGTCCAGTTATAGGGTTTGATATCGTTGGCATTTTCGCTTAATTTATCGTAATATATCTCAGCTTTACTTAAATATTCTTTATCTCCTGTTGCTCGATACAGCCATCCTGCTGCCCAGGCTAATTCATCGTTATAGCCGCTAGATTTATAAAAATCCTTGGCTTCGGTAATGCAATCAGAATAGATACCTTGATATTCTTCAGCAAATTGGAATAATTCTTTAGCGTGACGGAGCAATGTATTAGCATAAGTGGCATCAGTTTCTTTAAATACCATAGAAGAAGCTGCCATGGCGGCTGCTGTTTCTCCCGCTAAATCCGAACCCGGACAAGATTGATCAATTTTATAAGAAGGACGAGCCATCTGCATTACTTCAGCAGGTCCCCACCAATCGTGATCTAAACTAGCTTTCCCGACTTGTCCCCACAAGACATTAGCACTAGGATGGGCTTTCATAAAATAGTCATTAACCCAGCGGAGATTATCCAAAATATATTGATATTGACCGCTTTTTTTATAGCCATCTCCATATTCAATTAGCCCCCAAGACAGAATGGTAGTAGAAGCTGCCATAGGCAAACCAAATTTGACATGATCTCCCGCATCATACCAACCACCTGTTAAATCAATTTTGTTATCTGCACCATCATTCAATCCAGAATCGCCGCGCCATTCCACCCGATTGTTTACAGGTAATTTTCCCGAACGTTGGGCTTCGTAAAAATAGATGGCTTTTTGTAAAACTTCCCCATAATTATATTTATGAGCTGAAGATTGTAAGCCAGGAATACTGAAAACATCAAAAATCCAATAGGAAAGACAGTTAAAACTAAAAATAAAGACAGTAATAAAAAAAATAATAATAAATTTGAGGAGGTTACGACGTTGAAAGATGCGTGAGATAATGCTCATGTTTTAATCGGCGTATGTTTCAATCAAATGTTAGCCTACCTAACCCCTGCTGAGACTCGGCAAATCGCTCATTTTTCTGTTCTTATCGAAAACTTTAAGTAATTTTTATCCTCCAGCTTGAGAGTTATACCAAATCTGGGTTAATTACCCCCGTTATCTTAAAAAAGGCTGTTAGGCAGGGGGCTTTCTTCCCTTGAATTATTGCTTCACAAGGGGTTTGATGAACATGGCGATAACTGTCAACTGTCAACTGTCAACTGTCAACTGTCAACTGTCAACTATCAACTGTCAACTGTCGATCAAACCTTCAGCGAGCAAGATGCTCGCACTACATATAGACAAGACTTGATAGGCAGTTTCATTCAAACATAGTAAGCTGCGGGAGCAGCTAAACAGAAATTTGATGGATATTGCTCACCTCATATTTAACTCTCTCTCTATCTACTCTCTCCATTTGCACCAATCAGGATCGAGAGCTTAGACTGAAAACTTGCACATTAGACTTCTTGAACAAACAATCTCAAACCCTTACCCTGTCTGGATAAAAACCTAATTTCTGGAGATCTCTATTGTATATAGCAACCGCTCATAGAAACCGAGCCACATCTGGTCAAATCTGGACAAAACTAGATATTTACGTTTGTAATCTTAGTCCAAAGTCCTAAAACTACAGGGATAAACAGTAAGCCCTAATCTAAAGATAGACTATCCCAGGCCACAGCCACAAGATCGCTTAACCAGCGACGTTGCGCCAAATCCAGTAAACCATCTTCCACCAAGACTTGGGCAGTTAACTCATCCAAAGACAACCCCTGTTGACGAGAAATTTGGACAACACCAGCAATTGCCGTTGCCACTAATTCCTCGTCAACAGGTTTTTGGCGTAAAGCTACTATTTCTTGAGGGCTAACTGGGATGGGATAATTCATAAGCAAACCTCGTGGGAAACCCTGGAGCAGTCACCCTGAGACAGTCAAGGTTAGCCAACCACCCTGCCTAACCTTAAGAACCAGGAGAACATTGTAAACTTTATTTACTTATCTTAAAAAAGAGGTAACAGAAAGTGTAGCGTATTTCCCGCCCTATCGCCTCCGTTTTTTTGCGTAATTCACCTACCATTGCGATCGCACACCATAATGAAAGAACTTCTCTACCTAGAAATCCCGACTCCTGCTACGGATGCCGTCTGTACCTGGTTACAGAAAGACTGGCAGCCGGAAATAGGGGAAAAAATTATTACCCCTAGCGGTATCCGCTTAAAATTTTCTGGCAATTCTCCCACATCGGAGACTGCCCTAATTCCGGAAATCTCGATATTTGTCTGGAGCGTCCAGCGTACCACCTATCTTAAGGCATTCCGGTGGTGCGATCGCGAAGCAGGCGAGAAGCGCCATCGCTCTTCGCCCGAAAAGCGCCATCGCGCCATTCCTCAAGAATCCCAAATCTTAGCCAAACTCACCACAGCCTTACGCCAACAATTTCCCAATCGCTACCCTCAACCCCCTGCTTTCGAGCCTTCCAAACAATCAATTTTTGAAGCATTAGCCCCCGATTATCCGAAAACTGTCCATTTCTTCCAAAAAATTCCCAATGGAGAATACGATCTTAATCGGGCATACTGGTGGGAAAAGCGTTGGCGTGAAGGAGTATTAAATCCTCAAACCCCTAAGCAAGTAGTATTTAAGGCAGGGGGACAAGGGGGACAAGGGGGACAAGGGGGACAAGGGAGCGATTTTTCTTCCCCCTCTTCCCCATTCCCGACTCCCGACTTCAATTACGACTTAATTTATATTGGTGGCGCATTGGGTGTAATCCATGCCGCAGTAATGGCGCAGCGAGGTTATCGAGTTTTGCTGGTGGAGAGGTTACCTTTTGGGCGGATGAATCGGGAATGGAATATTTCTCGCGCTGAATTCCAAAGCCTGATAGATTTGGGTTTATTTACCGCCGCTGAGTTTGAAAGCATTATCGCTAGGGAATATGTGGATGGCTTTAATAAATTTTTTGATGGGAATAACCCGCCACACCTGAAAGCTGCTATCTTGCATACGCCCAAAGTCCTTAATATCGCTATCGATGCAGAAAAATTATTACGCATCTGCGGCGATAAGTTAAAAGAGGCTGGCGGTGAAATCTGGGATGAAACAGAATTTATCCGGGTTGATATAACTTCAGATGCCGCGATCGCTACTTTACAACATCTTCCCACAAAATCCCCCAGAGAAGCCAGAGGGCGCGTTTTAGTCGATGCCATGGGTACTGCTTCCCCTATTGCTTGGCAGTTAAATGGGAAGAGAGCTTTTAATAGTGTATGTCCAACTGTTGGAGCTGCGATCGCTAAAGGCTTCTCGCTTGAAGTCTGGGATGCCCAATATGGCGATGTACTTAATAGTCATGGCGATATCTCGCGGGGACGACAGTTAATATGGGAATTATTCCCCGGTGCGGGTGATGAACTGACTTTCTATTTATTTCATTACCATCAGGTACATCCCGATAATCCTGGCTCTTTATTAGAAATGTATGAAGACTTCTTTACAATTCTCCCAGAGTACCGCCGTTGCGATATGGAGAAGTTGGAATGGAAGAAAGCGACATTTGGTTATATTCCCGGACATTTTAGTATCGGGAGTCGCGATCGCACTGTTGCTTTTGATAGACTGGTAGCGATTGGGGATGCGGCTTCGCTCCAATCTCCTTTAATTTTCACTGGTTTTGGTTCCCTGGTACGGAATCTCTATCGTTTAACGGATTTATTAGATACGGCATTGCGACACAATCTATTAAGTGCCGAGGATTTAAACCAAATTCGCGCTTATCAAAGTAATATCTCCGTTACCTGGTTATTTTCCAAGGGGATGATGGTTCCAACGGGTAGTTATTTACCACCCCAACGGATTAATTCCATGCTCAATACCTTCTTTGGCTTATTAGCCGATGAACCACCAGAAGTAGCAGATGATTTTATCAAAGATCGTTTTACCTGGCTCACCTTCAATCGACTAGCACTCAAAGCCGCCAGTAGAAATCCTCTGTTATTAATATGGATTTGGGAAATGGCAGGCGCTCGGGAAATGTTACGTTGGCTCTTGAGTTATGTCAGTTTTACCGTACAAGCTTTAGTTAGTTGGTTACTGGGTGGATGGTTTCCCAATTTTGTCCGACAGATACAACCTTGGCTCGAAAAACCCTATCCCAAACTTTGGTTACGCCTATTAGCCCAAAGTTATGCCGTTACCGCTGGTATGGGACATCCGGAAAAGAGTTGATAATTGATATAGCAATCCTAAATG
>DOIX01000265.1 GCA_003511885.1 Cyanobacteria bacterium UBA11153 | reverse complement strand
TTAAATGCGTAGCAGCTTATAACCGAGAGAGATTTACTGAGGCGCAGCCGAGTGCCCGTGGGCGTTAGCCTTCCCGCAGGGTAGGTTTCGCGCTGAGAGTTATGGGTAGGGGCGTTAGCGTTAGCGGAGCGTGGCGAAGCCTAGCATTCTTGTCAATAACCTCTTGGTTATTGACAAGAATGCTTCGCCCTGGCAGGTGTACCTCACACGGCGGCAAGCTGCTCCCTATTAAGCTATAAATGGTTCGATGGTATTCTTCAATAATTTTAGATCTCCCAATTGTCTCGCTTTCAAGGTTTTAAAAATGTCCTCTGCACGTTTTTTGTATGGTCTAAATTTGAACTGAAGTCGCTGATTTCCTGGGAGGGTAACTCCACCTGCTAATAGTGAATTAACCGTCGCTAACATGGCTAAGGTAATGGTCATCGCTTTAATACCTGATGATTCAATATTTACCAATCCGGCTGATGGTAATAACGAGGTGATAAATAAAACAAAATCTTGATGATTCTCTACTAAAGCAAAGTCAGATAGGATCGTAATTGCATATTTCAGAGAAATAATTTGACCTGTGTAGAGATAATAGAGTGCTACCAGTGCCGATGTTTGTGTGGCGGTGATGTATGCGATATTTTCTGGAAGAAAGGCTTGAATTGCGACGGAAATTAACGCTTTGGCTACAATATTTTTGGCGTAATATTTCTTATGACTCGTATGACGCGCCATTAATAATGTCTTGCCCTTTCCATCTAAAATATTTTCGATATTCTCCTGCAATAGGCGAAAATTATGAACGGCAATCTGATGAGTGGTAGTATGTGGCGATTGATATCCAAAGGTAGAGATAGGATATATTTTTTTGCTTTCAAGAGTATCCTGCCAATCGGCGATCGCCTTTTCTAGAGAGCCTGGATCTTTGCTATCCCAATCGTCGATTTTATTCCAAACGACAAAAATAGAGTCACAGTGTTTTTTTAGATCCTCAAAGTGTTGTTTGTCCGACTCATTTGCCACTCCATTGACAACCAGGATACCGAGATCTATCGGTTTGAATAATTCTCTCGTCAGGTGGCTGATATTTTCCGGGAAATTATTAAATCTTAATGATTCAATTATCTTGACTCGCTTATCTAATTTGAAGATTTTCAGATCGGGATTTACTTCAATACAATTTCCTAATTCAATGGATTTATTTTGGCTAATCCGCTTCATTAAAGCCTGAATTAGCGAACTTTTGCCAACTCCTTTTTTACCAATAATAGCTATGTTTAGAGTTTTGGAGAAATCTTGGACTATCTCCAGAAATTGATTCTCTACAGCTTCAAAGAAGCTAAAATCGTTCCGATTCTGAATCTCAAGTCTTGTATTGAGCATATACTTGCTTGCGAAAGTGAAGTCTAGTCCTGAAATCAGTTAGTACTTAAACAGGTTTGGTTTGCTGAACACTCTAGAATAGTTGTACTTAAGTCCTAATATAGTTTCGGAACTCTATTGGTTATTCTCTCCTTTTCCCTTCTGTTCTCGCTTCAGCCATATCTCTCAATTTTTCTAAGCCAATTAGCTGATATACAGTTGGCTTATTTCGGCTTATAATTTCCCTTTCTCTCTCTCTGTCTCTTTCACAGACACTGAGAGATTGCAATCGCACTTGAGAAGTATTTCAAAATAATTAACTTTGTTAAGTTATGTTAACAAAGTTAATTATTAATTAATATAAGTTACAAACTCCCAAATAAAATGGTATTTTGCCAGTCTGGATCCCAAATCGGCTTCCTCCACCCTCGTGACGATTGTGCCTGGGTTTTTCCCTTTGGAGAAGTGGTATTTTTTCTCAAAAAGCTTGATTCGCTTCGATTGGGATCTGATCGAGATTTCCCATTCCCCATTCCCTACTTCACCATCTCCTCTGCCAATTGCTTCTGCACTGCCACCGCCAATTCATCAAGGGCTACTTCTACCTGTACACCCGTTTTCATATTCTTGAGAGCGCATTTTTGCAATTCTGCCTCTTGAGAGCCGATAATCACACACAGAGGAATGCCTCGTTTATCTGCTTGCTGCAACTGTTTCCCCATCGCACGCTCTTCAAAGCTGGTAATAGTATTAATCCCCATTTGCCTTAATTTCTGAGATACTTCCAGATAAAGGGGCATTAAATCCCTTTGCATATTTACCACCATTACCTGTGCTGGTGTGGGAGAAAATGACTTGAGAATACCTGCTTTAATCAGGCGACTCATCAAGCGCGTCAAACCAATAGAAATGCCAACTCCCGGCATTTTATCGCCCACAAACATTCCCACTAATTCTTCATACCTTCCCCCAGAGCAAATACTACCCAATGCTTCATGTCCGATCAGGGTAGTTTCGTACACCGTTCCCGTATAATAGTCTAAGCCGCGAGCAATCGATAGATCGATCGCAAATAAATCTTCTCTTACTCCTAAATTCCGGACACCATTAATAACTGTTTCTAATTCAGCAATCCCCATTTTTAATACTTCAGAATCTGGATTAGTTTCTGCAATTACCTTTAACTTACTCAAAACATCATCCACAGTGCCACGAATCTTGGTAAATCTCAATACTTCTGCCACCTGTACCTCAGATAATCCTTCGGTGATGAGGGAATTCTCGACTTTCTCTTCACCAATTTTCTCCGCAGCATCAATTATCCGAATACAAGGTACAATTTGGCTTTCTGCCAAATTAATCGACTTGAAGAAACCCGTCAGTATTTTACGATTATTAATTCTAATTAGAAAATCGCCGATATTAACAGCTTCAAATATTTCCGCAATAATTGCCGGAATCTGAGCGTCATAGAAGAGGCTTAACTCTCCCCTACCGACAACATCAATATCGCATTGTCTAAATTGACGGTATCTCCCATCTTTTGCCCTTTCTCCCCGAAAAACCATATCCATTTGATAGCGGGCAAACGGAAACTGAAGTTCATTGAGGTGACGAGCAATATAGGCAGCTAATGGCACAGTTTGATCGAATTTTAAAGCCCTTTCTTCTGAACCAGTTTCCCCAGCCTTATCTTTTTCAAATTGACGATTAGGTGGGAGAATTGGTGTCAAGCCGTAAATAATATTATCCCCTTGGTTTCCCTTGGCTTGTAGTACTTCTAAACGCTCTACGGCTGGCGTTTCAATTGGTGCGAATCCATAGCGCTCAAAAACTTGGCGAATCTTGTCTATTAAATACAGCTCCAGGCGTTTTTCTCCAGGGAGAAACTCTGGAAATCCACTTGGGCAAGAAAAGTTAGTTTTGTCAGCTTTTGCCATTATTGATACCATTTTATATTTGAGACGATCGTAACTCTACTGTTTAAGCGAAGGTTTTATTTATAGCAATCGCTTTCGTAGGTTAGGACATCTGAAAACTTTAGAACTAATTCACAGTCAGTATTTTTCTGTCTAAATGGGTGAATACATGACTTTTGCTGGCTCGAACTTTTATCAAATATAAATCCGAGATTGGAGATGATTGAATCGGTGTTATACTAGCAGATCACTTCTTCTTTCCACCCCCAAATAAACCACCCAAAAAACCACCGCTACTGGATTGACCTGATGATTTATTTTGAGACTGAGACGAATGCTTGGATTGTCCATCGCTACCAGATTCTTGACTCTGTTTGTCAATAAACTGTTTGCACTTTAAGGCTAATTCGTCCTTGGGATTTAATTCCAAGGCTTTATTAATATGAACTCTTGCCATTGATACTTGTTTTTGCTGCAAGTAAGCAGTTCCTAACAAACTATGACATTTACTATTAGTTTGATCTAGTTTGAGAGCTTCTCGCAACTCTAAAACTGCTCCAGCAAAATTTTTCTTTTCCATATATCCTTCGGCTCGATTGATATATGTATCTGCCCTAGATACTTCACTAGAAGTGTTCGGTACTCCCGGCTTACTAGCTGTTGGCTGAGGATGATTACTTGCAGGATTAGTAGGAGTTTGGGGATTGCCTGGTGTTGGTGGTTTTGTCTCAAGATTACCTGTAGCTCTGACAGATTTGACTGGACTGGCTTGACCGCTTTTACCTTTTAACATCAGGTAAACTAGATTTAATTCACTAATTTCCGCAATTTTATCTGAAACTAGAGGGAGGGATTCGTATTGAGTGGATGCCAATTTTTTTAATGTATTTTTGTAAAAAGATTCAAAATTAGCACCAGATTTAGCCAATTGTTTGGCTGGTTCGCTAGAAATTGCTACTTTCCCGCCTTCCGCGCTCATCCGCTTACCCAAATGTCCTAAACTAACCATATATTCGCGATTACTACGCGATAGCTGTTCGTAGGCAGGATTGACTAATTTAGTTAATAAAGAATTGGCAAGTTGTTTATCAGATTCGTTGCTAGATTTGGAACTATCAGGATGGAGAAGACGAGCAATCTTGAGATACTGTTTGCGGACTTCTTTCGCATCCGCATCAACTGGCACGCCTAAAATGGCGTGATAGTCGGTGAAATCAAATTTGAATAGTCCGCGTTCGATTTGAAAAGACATAGGGTGCTGTCCAATTTCTGTACCAAAATAATTGTGGGTAAGCTGTCTCAGATTGGGGGCTAATAAACTGTAACTGTAAAACTAGACAAATCTCCCCATTTCTGACTATGAGGGTAATTATTAGTTGATAGTGGATAGTTGATAGTGGATAGTTAGGGCTTGCTGTATAAGTAGGAAACCTTGACAGCAATTAACTAAAAGCGCTCGATTCCGCAGCTTATCAACTGTCAACTATCAACTATAGGCGTATCCATCCTTTCGATGAACTGGCGTGCAATAATCCAACTTAATTGACCTCCTCTTTTTATCTATAATAAACTCACCATAACCATGGGACATTGGACAAACTCTTCCTGTAAAATTCCCTTTGTATTTACCTTTTGGCACATCGACAGTGCTACAAGCTGGCGTTCACTTGTAGGTGTCATCACCAAATCAACGTAGCCATTCCTGGCTGCAGGCTCCGACTTGTCCACAAATAGCCAGTTATGTCTAGCCTTGGGTAGGTTTTTCGGAGCAGATAATCCTTGTTACTATCTTAGCTAAATTGATTTTCCCGGTAGATTTGGGTGACAAAGGGGAGGGAGGATGGGTTATATAGCAAGGGACTAGGGGCTATGGGCTATTGGATCGAGCAGAAAGCTGTAAAATCAATGGTTTCTGGACATGATATTAGTAGCCACTCCTATTTTCCACTATTATTTCCAACTCGACAGGGGCGGAGTCCGCAAAAGTTCCTGACTAAGTTGGTCGTGAAGGTAACCATTAGTTGCTAAAATCCGACCAGAGTCTATTTCCAGGGGACTGCCATCATAAGCGGTGACTTTGCCCCCAGCTTCTTCTACTAATACCACTCCAGCGGCAATATCCCAAGATTTGATCCCTCTTTCCCAGTAACCATCTAGTCTGCCGCAGGCTACATCTGTTAAATCTAGGGATGCTGCCCCGCTCCGGCGGACTCCTTGAGTTAAGTGAGTGAGGTGACAGAATTCGGCATAATTATTATCTGATGTTTCTCTGCGATCGTAGGCAAAACCTGTAACTAGCAGACTTTTACTCAAGTCGGGGGTACGAGAAACTCGAATTTGTCGTCGATTGCAGCTTGCTCCCAAACCCCTAGCTGCTCGAAATAATTCATGGCGAAAGGGATTATAAATGGCTCCTACTTGAGGTATTCCTGCAATTAATAACCCAACAGAAATGGTTGACATTGGATACTGATGGGCATAATTGGTCGTGCCATCCAGTGGGTCAATCGCCCAGAGGTAATGGCTCTGCTTGTTTCCGATTAGACCAGATTCTTCTGCAAGGATGCCATGATCGGGAACATGACGGTGTAAAACTTTGAGGATTTCCACTTCTGCCTCTTTATCGGCAATCGTTACTAAGTCACCAGGACGACCTTTTTCTTCTATTTCATCCAATTTACCCCAATAGGATTGTACGATCGCACCCGCTGCCATTACTGCTTCAGTGGCAATATCCAGCAAGATTTGGAGTTGTTGGTTGCTTGTCATTTGTCTGCTTATGGCTAATGGTTAATGGCTCATGGCTCATGAGCCATGACTGATAAAAATTTTCCTATTCCCCATTCCCCATCCTGATAAGCTGCTATCCATTTAATTTGTACATCCCCACACCAAAAAACCCACACCCCACACCCCCAATGCCATATTGCGCCACAGCTTATCCGCTGTGCCACTCGCTCTTAAGGATTTCGACGACGAAATTCTGCGGGAGTTAAGCGCATGGGTTTATCTGGATTCCAAATTCCGTAGCCCATAATTCTGGCATATTCCTGAGCTTGAACTACGCGATCGCTATATTTATGATTAGGCGATCTTACTGCAGCTAGGGCATACCCTTCTTTTACCAACTTTTCGTTGAGCAATACGCCGTTATACCAAACATAAGCTAACCAGCGACCAAAGCTATCTTGGCGCTGGACATCAAATTCTAGGAAAACAGGTTTGAAGACGAATTTCTCTCCCATGAATTCACCAATTGTTTCCTCAATGCGGTTTTTGGCGGCTTCTCCCCAAGGTTGTTGTTTGATATCTGGTGCTTCAACCCCAATTAATCGGACTCGTGCAATTAAAGCTGTTCCCCCTTTTTGATTTAATACTTCTAGGGTTTGTCCGCTGACTACCCTTTGTACTTGTACGGGATTACCGGGCGATACATTACTAGGTTGGCAGCCCACTATCAATAGAAGACAGGAGCAGATAAGGCTGAATTTCCAGAGCCAGAGAATGGGGAATAGGGAATGGGGAGTTATCTGGAAGCGTTTACTTTTTCCTTTCACCTCTTGCCTTTCTTCTCCATCTTGGATGCGGCAAGGGGACTCCCGTTATACCCGAAGCGGGTTAGTGAGAGGGAATTGCCGCCAGTATTAAAATTGAGCGATAGCGAATCGGAGTTTTTAGGGTTGGTATTCATAGCCGTCAGCTTTGTCGTTGACTACCGACTTGATTAATCCTCATCGAGGGGTAATCCGAATCGAATTTTGCCTTTAGCAAAATAACGACCAAACTGAAGCTCGTAAACTTCATCTTCATCCTGAGTCTCGACTTCCAAGTCTGAACGAGGGTAGCTTACACATAAAAGAGCATAACCTCGATCGCGCAAGTCGGGAGACAATCCCATGGCTTCGGGTTGGTAGATTTCCCCAGAGAGTACCCTGACAGCACAGGCAGTGCAAGCGCCATTGCGACAAGAAAAGGGCAGATTAACCCCTTGATGCTCCACAGAGTGGAGGATGTAGCGATTCTCTGGTACTTCCAGGGTGTAGTCGGTACCAATTTGGCGATCGCGAATTTTAATTTTGTAGTTTTTAGTCATCCTTTTAGTGTATAATCAGATCTGGTGTGGTGAAGTTAAGACTTTCCCCATTCCATAATCCCCTAACTCCCTGGAGAGATGGCCGAGTGGTTGAAGGCGCAGCACTGGAAATGCTGTTTAGCGCAAGCTAACGAGGGTTCGAATCCCTCTCTCTCCGTTCCCCAAAAAGATCCAAACCCATCGTACATGAGGATTTGAAATTATTGACTTATTCTGGCTTGAAAAAGACTAGAGGTCAATGTCAATCATTTTAGATACCTAAATCCTAAAATAATCGTGATTTTCATGACAGTTTCCTAAATAAAAAATAAACGATATTATATTCATATCGTTTGACAGAAAATGCCGAAATTTATAACATTTGAGTTGGTTTAATCAAGGATCGGGAAGATCCTCTTCATAAACCATCAAGTCTCCAGGCTGACACTGTAGTGCTTGACAAAGAGCATTCAGAGTCGATTCATCAATTCTGGTCAAGCGGCGACGTACCTTAAGCCGAGAGACAGACTTAGGATTCATGCCAATTAACACAGCAAGCTCTTTATTGCTGATATTCCGTTCAGCCATTAAAACAGCCAATTTCCATCGAATCACTATTCAACTGCCTACCGTTTAGTCACGCTCTTGCAACGGAAATGTTAACATCTTTAATCAAGAATTTTTATAATTCAACCGTTAAAGGGTTTTATTCTATTCTAGAGGTTAAGGAGCCGAGGTAGATAAGCTGCTACGCATTTAATTTGG
>DOIX01000154.1:9518-9699 GCA_003511885.1 Cyanobacteria bacterium UBA11153 | reverse complement strand
ATATCACCACACCAAAAAACCCACACCCCACACCCCTTTCGACAAATTTACTATCCAATGCGAGATGCGCCGCAGCTTAACAATCGTCAGGAAATTTTCTCCTCATATTGAAAGTTGAGAAAACTTTCGATCCCCCCGCGCCCCCCTTAACCAGAGCGAAATATCAACTGTCAACTGTCAA